>NZ_JASDDF010000043.1:0-33688 GCF_030407535.1 Pseudoalteromonas sp. APC 3224
GCATAAAAGGTAGCCAGTTTAGCAACTGGCTGATATGCTATTTACGACAAAGTCGCTCGGTAATTAGACCGACATAATCCCTTGGTAATCACACTACTACATATTATTGATTCCGTCAACATATATTCAGTTTCTGCGCTCCTGCGAACTTCTATTTGAATCAGGCCTGCTAATGAATGACTAATCAACGCATCATCAAAGCCGGCCTCAAAAAGTAAGTCATCAATAATGTCCATAGACATATGGTTTTCTCCCAGGTCAAATCTTGTCGTAATGTTTTATACCTTCGTCTATATACTTTCCCATAATATTTTTATTGAAGTTAAGGCTTCATTACAGTACTTAACCGGATTAAGGCTTCATCCTGATCGCGAACAAAGCTTTATCACAGGATTAAATCTTATTAAGGCTTCATCCTGATCGCAAACAAGGCTTCATTACAGGATTTAACCAAATTAAGGCTTCACCCTAATCGTAAACAAGGCTTCATTGCAGTACTTAACCGAATTAAGGCTTCATCCTTATCGTAAACAAGGCTTCATTGCAGTATTTAACCGAATTAAGGCTTCATCCTGATCGCAAACAAGGCTTCATTACAGTATTTAACCGGATTAAGGCTTCATCCTGATCGCGAACAAGGCTTCATTACAGTACTTAACCGGATTAAGGCTTCATCCTGATCGCAAACAAGGCTTCATTACAGGATTTAACCAAATTAAGGCTTCATCCTGATCGCGAACAAGGCTTCATTACAGTATTTAACCAGATTAAGGCTTCATCCTAATACCCTCTACGTCTATTTCTTGGTATTGCAGACGGTAAAGTTTCATACAGCCATTCCTTATCATGTTTAAAAAGCCACGTGTAAGAACTTCTACATAATGATTGAATCTGCCCACGAGTAGGCGCTTTTGTTCTATCCAAACATTCATGTAATATTGAGCGATGCGTGTTGCGTTGCTTTTCAAATCGAAGCTGGATACGTAATTCTTTAATATCAGGAAACTGAGTCAATAACTGTTCAACAGCACTTTGCGAGCATTCCATCTCTTTGGCAATTGAAGTTGTAAGTTCGCCAGTTCTTAGCCTAGAAAGAATTTGCTTACGCTCTGTCGCAAATAAGAACTGTGCTCTACGGTGTATTCGTATGTTATTTTGCATAGCTATAGATTTAGCATACCCCACACTAACATTTGCTCGCTTAGCAGCTTGACGCATACTCATACCATTTCTTAACTGCTTTAAAAGTAAATCTGTTTTTTCTGGATTAACTCGTTCAAACGCATCATTAATTAAATGATCTGGCCTCACGTTTAATTGATTCGGATTAGAGCAACACTTCAAAAACTCTGACAAACTGCCAAATAAATGCTGTATCACGAGTAGGTGTTTTAATGAGTGAAACTGTGCGTGGGATTGATAAATAAAGTTTGATGGGTAGCTATTGCTTTTACTCCCCCCAAAAACCGCATCAAAAAGCCCTTTAGGCAACTCATTTACCCAGTACTCCTTAAGGCTTGTTTGCCATTTTTCTTGCCTGACAGACCCATAATTACATACGAGATTATTCGCATTTAACCCATGTAAATAAACCCTTCTCAAAACATCTGAATCAATGGATTCTAAATTTAAAGACCAGAGTGCATACGCATCTTGAGCAAGTCTTGCTTGCTTTAGGCTTGCCTGTGTTAAACCTTTGCCCTCACTTACAACCTGAGGCGGCAATACGAGCAATTTCCTTTCACGTTTTATTGCTTCTAGCTTTATTAAATGAAATGGACAGTAGTTAATCCAAGGTAATTGATGGGCAACATGCCAATACGCCACACCTACGTTTTTGATGTCTTGGGCGGCACACTGCGGGCAATAACATAGGACTGTCGGTTCTGGTATTCGATTAGCCAGTAGCGAGAATTGACTGTACGCATCAGTGCATGCTCCCTCAAGCATTTTAGTAAAAGCTTCTTGGAAGACATCACTTTGTATAAAAGGCTTAAAAAATGGCAAAACTGTGTGTTTTACGATTAATTCGTCAATGCCCACGCTCACACTTTCTGAAACTGGAACAATAAAAGATGGGAATATGGATGTTAATTGCTGGCCAGTATACCCCAACCTAACCAGCAAAAAGTCATGATCCGTAGCTAAACCGCTTATTAACCCTGCTCTAGCGAGCCAACTGTAAATAGTCTCGTTGGGTAGCAGCGCACTTAAGCTGCAATTTCTAACGAAGGCCATTCTACCGCCAAAAAGCGCAGCCACATCAATACAAACAATGGATGCCACCCATTTACGTTTCGTAACGCCTTTTCGAGACTTAACGTTTTGTAATTGATTACAACTTCAGGCTCATGAAAAAAACGTTCAAAGCCATGTTCAAAAAACCACGCTACAAAGTCTTGCTGAAGTCTCGCTGCCACAAATACTTGCTCTCGTATTCTCCCTCCGTTTAAATTAGAAAAGCCACTTTGAATACCTCGTTTCATTACGTGTTCAAAGTATGGTTTAGAAAGCATTCCAGGTGAATTTAATAAATCCATACTCGCTTGCTGTACCCATGTAATATGCCCATTTAAATCTACGTAACTTGCCCTATGAATAGCACCACATTTAGTACATTTATTGGTGGTTGGTGGCGTCGCCATAACTCTTATATCAATGCTAGAAAATCCACAGGTATTGCAGCTTTCAAGCAATTCGCAAGCATGCTTTGAACAAGTGATCATCGAAGGTAACTGGTGTTCAACGTGCCAATAGGAAGTACCTACACGTTTTTCATCTTCAATAGCGCATAATGGGCACCATCGCCAAGCTAAAGAAAACGACAATGTTCTGCATAATGGAGCCGATAAGGATGGTACTTGCTCAATAAATTCGCAGCGCTTCCAAAGGCCTCCTTTCCTGATCCGCTTATTAATGATCTTATCAACATCACGAAAATGCATCGAAGGTGAATAATAAGGAAACAATGAGTGTTTTCTTAACAGATATTCTCTGCTTATACTCCCCTCATACGCATTCGCAGCAACATCAATTAACGGATGATAGATTCGTTGATTGCTCAAAGAGCCATCCTCTGAAAGCATGCGCTCAAACACCAGCTTAGGGTTACTACTATCTAAAAGGGTTGCCTTACGAGACACCACTCCCGCAAAGTGCTCGCCATCAAAAGGGGTAGGCATGAAGGATATATTAGTCATCAGATCCCTCCTCAATGAAATTGAGCATATCTTTAGAATCAATATCCATACACACTCGAGGTATACCTAATGGGTCTGGCACCACGTCAGGTAATAACTTTTGTACTTTTTTGCGCTCAGCTTTTGCAGCTAACTTTACTTCTTCGTTTGTTAAAACATGCTCTTTTTGATCCAGTTTGTTCACACCCTCATCAAACTGTTGAATATTTCCCGCTCTGAGATTATCTAAAGCGCCAGCAATCAATGAGAATTGATTATTATACGTCTTATGTAACCTTCCCACGTCACCCGTGCGATATGCATCGGCTTTATCGGGGTATTTATTCTTCAACATTGCAATTGACTCATGATGCAGTATCGCCAACCTCGTCATCATTGCAGGCAGACCACACGTTAAATAACAAAAAACTTGTTTGAACTGCTTATCTGGCATTTCGCTACTCTTGCAAAATGATTCAGGGAACAATGCATCAAAGAGAGAGTTAAAAAACTTACTCTTTACCCCGTACAAAGAAAACTGATATTCACGGTTGGTCAATAATCTGCGTGTGATCGTAAAATCTGGGCTTTTAGTGTCAGATAAAAACATCTCCCTACCAGATGTTGTTGATGAAAGAACAATAGGAATACCCATTTTGTTAAACAAAGCTTCAATCGTAGTGAAGGATGGCGCATTTTTACTATTTTTGTATTTCAACATGAACTGCAATTCATCAATATGAGCCAACCCCAAATGATGTGCCACAGCAATTGACTGCATTTGACTTAAGTGGCGTTCTACAGAGTAATGTGATTTATCTTTCCACTGTTCATAAAAATCTGTATCAAGGGCTTCATCAACAGCGTTAAAAAAATTGAGCGCCAACCCTTTGGTTGATGGAGTCGATGGCATATCAAGCGATATCCAAACGAGCTGATCTTGCCGGAAGATTTTGTCCTCAAACTTGTTGTGCTTGATCACTTGTGGGATCACGTTCAGAACACTGCGAATTCCTTTCGTCTTACCAACACCGCTATGACCATGAACAAATACGCTAGGCGCGGTTGTTCGAGAAATAAATTTCTCTTCTAATCGATCCCCCTTTCTAGCTGCCAAGGCGATTGCCATTTGCAATTTGTTAGTTTCCGCAGAATGTGGCGTGTACTTAGAATATCCATCTAAAATAAGCCCTACAAACTTGTTATACATTCCATATAAGTATGGCGCTGGAACGTGAACCTTTTCTAACCGTTCTAGAAATACCTGCTGATATACAGCTGGTATATCAGTTAAGCTCTTTTCAAAAGTAGGTTTGAAAGTAAGCTTTTTATTCAGCTCGTCTTCGTGCGCTATTACTTCAATAGCCTCGGTAAGAGGATTTCCATTTAAGCTATCAAGCGGGTGTTTTCGATATATCGCTTCTTTTTTCATAAGATTACTCCCTTAATCTCCATACAATTCGTCGTCTAAGTCATCCATGACGGCGGGCTTCATTGACTCTAAGTCGGTTCCAGTACCAAATGTATTATCCAACTGTTGATTCGCTTGAGTTCTTAGCACAAGCTTCTGAATTTGTTGACGAGCTTTAATGCCTGGTTGGATAGATTTATGTTTATTTTTAGGTGCGAGCGAGCGCTCAGCCTCCTGTTGCGCAGTAGTAAGATCAGTAACAGAATCCCAATATGAACGTGTGATCAGAGCATTTTGCTTATGCTCGTGAAGCATATCTTTTTCTTGCTCCATCAAGTGCATTACCTGCTCCCAATGCTGACTTGCTAAAGGATTTTCGTTATTGATATTTTTAAGGCGTAACTTAACGATCTGACCATCGTCGGTTTCATGTAACAGCTCATTGATATTGTCGTACATCCTTTTGACTAATATGTTGAATGTGCCATGATGCCTAGCTCTAGCATAGCCACCACTAGATTTGAAATAGGGGTGATGGTATTCGACCCCTTCAAAACGTATACTGCTAGAAGTTACCGTCGCACGCTCTTCAGGCAAAAATGCCCACCGAATTTTAGCTTCACTTACTCCAGAGTTTAATCGCCCGACCTTTTCCATGTCTTCTAAGCTATTTAAAAAAATCGCTTTCGGCGTAAAGTCCGTACCATTTACAAGGCCTTTGAAGTTAAGTCGCTTGAGACGATCTGCTGAATTGTTGTGGTAGCAAATTTCTGCGATTAACACTTGCATTAATGAGTCATAATCGTACAACGCATGATTGGATGCATGACTATCTTCACGTTTTGGTAACTCTGCTAATGCACCAGGAATAAACTTAATAACTTGATCATTAACAGTACCAAATTTGCGCTCAACCACTCCTTTAGCATCACCGCGATAAATAGCCATAAACGCAACATCTTCAATACCAATTCTCGCGTTTAAAAGAGCATCAATAAAGGTCTTCCTATACTCAGGTCCATTGTCTATTGCTAATTCAATTGGCACATTTTTAGCGGGCCAATCATTCTCATCTAAAAGAACACCAAAACGTTTAGCAAATTCAACTTTATCTAAACATGCATTTGCTAGCGCCTGGGATACCCCTTGCCAATTGGGACCATCAAAACCCAAATACATCCCAACAATCATGGTTGAATAAACATCCACCACTAGGTACAAGACAGGACGCCCCATTGAATAGCGCTTACTCGTATCAAAAGGGTAACGCACATAACAATCAAGAATGGTTGCATCTACTTCATAGCGCTGTGTGGCGCCAAGTACCCCATCAAAAGACTTGCCTTGTCTATCCTCAAAGTCTTTGGCGAAGTTAACATCACCATGTTTCAAACGAAGAAGTGATGCTTTATCAATAATTTTTTTAAAGTGATAGCGAAACATACCATCACTGATTCGATCTTCCTCAGGAAATGGGTTAAAGATACGTTGAGTACCTAATGTCGTCTCTCTCTCGATTACATAGCGTTCAAATGTCCTGTGATATAGCCGATAAGCAAACGCAATAGAAAAGTTCACATGATTAGATTTGATAAAAGCAGCAGTTTTTTTGATGTTTAATTTATCAACATCATTTACACACCGTGCGTTTGAACGAACTTTAACTTTACCGTTCTTACCGTTTGGACCACGCTTAATCTGGGAGTCACTCAAGTCTTTAACATAACGGTAGTTTGAGCCACATTGCATCAAGCCAAATGGCAACAATGAATTTTTGGTACAGCCAAAAATGATGTATCGATTGATCGCAGAATGAAATGATGCTTTGCCTTTCCACTTATCCTTTCCAAGAAGTGGCTTTATCTCAGCCGCTAGCCCCTTGCCATACAAGTACTGCTCAATTTTATCGGGACTAACAAGACTTTCGATTTTCCTAAATTTATAGTCACGTTTATCAAGCCAGGCACCTTTCCCCATTTCAGTAGCAATCCAGTCATCACTTCTAGTCATAACAACCGGGTAGTCAAAACGCTCTACTTTTAATGAGTGGCTAGTTATATGTGCCAATACATCATCCATACGCCATGCTTCAGGTTTAGAAAGGTTCTTTTTTGGGTCAAAACCATTTAGATCATACAAAGCAGTATACTGTCGACCAAAACTAACGTGACAAACAAGAAGATCAATATTCTTTTTCTCGTTAGTCAGGCGCGTACCCATTTTTAGCATCATAAGGTAAGCTCCACAGGACGATGGAACTGTAACGTACTGCTATGCCTAAGCGGGAGAAAATGCTTGAGTACACTAAATTGAAAAAGCCGAATAACTTGCTCATCAGAGCAATTTAACTGTTGCCTTGTATGTAACAGTAAAAACTCAAGTGGTTTCATGAAGTACCTTTGCCATACGTGGCAAAAAGTAAACACGAATGTTCTAACCAACTCATCCTCAAAGCTCATAAATCCAGCAGGCTCACAGAACCGGATGTTATTGAACTCGTCCTTGGTAGCATCTAATTCAGTGACAATTCGATACTTGATGCCACGGCGGCGCCAATACTCTCGTTCAATAGCAAATTTCTGCCAAGTTCGAGCATTCTTGCGTTGTAGCACCTTTCTTTCTTCACCTTGTATCGAGCCCTCCAGCTCAACCCCTTCTTCATCCACCACGTAAATTTGAGAGGCATATTTAAAGCTATATGCCGTCGTTATTATGCGACTCGGGTTTTCTAGGTCTTGATGTTGAACCAAAAAATCTGTTGTCATCACATATGCCTCCGAGGTCTCCCAATTGCGTGGGTGAATTAAATTACCCGCGACTGCAATGTTTAAAGTTTCATTTAAATCGAGTGCATACTGCTCAAATACACGCTTTGTACCTCTGGCCCAAATCAATTTTTTGTACATACGCAATTCACCATCGCTCAACAGATGAGCATGGCGTTTCTGTACATTGCAAAAGATCCAATGCCTACGACCATATTGATTAACCGCTTTTACCGTTAAATACGGCCGATAACTCTCCGTTGTTAAACTTTGTATGTCACGCTTCCACCGGTTTAACTTTTCCATAGCTTTTGGTGTAGCGGTAACCTCTTTTAATTTCATATGCATCCTGCAATTGATTCATTCGGGAATAATATCTTGCCTGTAGATCAAACTTTGATCAACCCACCTAAAAACCATAACCACATGAAAAACAACATTTTTGTGTTGCAACAGCAACCTTGAATAACATCAGAATTGTGTAAGTGAAAATTGAATTAAATCAACGGAATATTTTTGTCTAAAAATAAGTTTTTGAATTGGAAATGGAAACAATAATTTTGTTGTGAGGGATTATGGGGCTTTAAAAATTGAAATATTTCAACGCAAGATAAACAAATATTTTTAAGGCATGATCAAAATTGACTAAATATTTTATAAAATAATTTTCAACCGCTCAAAAATACACCAAAATAACAAAGTAAGATCGCTTGCGATCAATTGCTAATTCCTCAATTTTCTCATACTATCAATTTGTTCAAATACAGAGATTAAACATGGCCGATGATATTTTGACCATTCAAGAGGTCGCTACATACTTAAAGCTCAATGAAAAGACAGCATATCGTCTTGCAAGTGAAGGCAAATTACCCGGCTTTAAGGTGGGTGGAAGTTGGCGCTTTAAACGCGTAGATTTGGAAAAGTGGATTGAAGAACAAAAGAGTCCTCAACCAAAAGAATAAATAAGGACGTTGTATGATACCAAGCTATCAAGAATTCATGCGCCCCTTTCTAGAAATAGCTCATCAAGCTGATGGCAAAGAAGTTAGGTTACGCGATGTGATAAATCAGTTAGCTGATAAGTTCTGTCTATCTGAAGCTGAACGTGAAGAGACATTGCCAAGCGGCAAACAATCTATTCTTGATAACCGTGTTGGTTGGGCTAGGACTTACCTAACCAAAGCAGGCTTGCTTGAAACCACACGGCGAGCATATTTTGTGATCACCGCTCGTGGTATATCAGCTTTGCAAGATCACAGTGTTAAAATTGACAATGACTACCTAAACCAATTTGATGAATTTGTAGCATTTAAGCAAAAGACAAATGAATCAGATGCACCTAGCGCTGATGTAGAGTCAGACAAAGACATAACGCCAGATGAAGCCTTAAGAGCTGCTTATAAGAAAATTAACGATGCGCTTGCAAATGAAATCCTAGAGCGCACTCGCAAAGTCACCCCAGCCTTTTTTGAAGACCTGTTAATCGAGCTACTCGTCGCAATGGGATATGGTGGTACAGGTGAAGGAGCAGCCCATGCGCTAGGTAAAACTGGCGACAATGGCGTAGATGGCGTTATAAATCAAGATCCACTTGGCGTTGATCAGATATACATACAAGCTAAACGTTATGCCAAAGGTAATAATGTGGGTGCAGGTGATATTCGTGATTTCTTTGGTGCATTAAACCTGAAAAAAGCTCAGAAAGGTATTTTCATTACAACCTCTGCATTTACATCATCAGCCATCGAAACCGCACAAAACTTAGGTATTCGTATCGTACTTATAAACGGCACTGAATTAGCGAAACTTATGCTGCGATATAACATCGGTAGCAGAGACGAAGACATACTACATATAAAGAAAATTGACGAAGAGTTTTTTGAAGGATACTAAGGAAAGTTTATGGAACACATCAGTAATTTCGATTTTTTAAAAAAGCATCAAGAATGGTTATATAAATTAGCCGAAAGTGCTGAACTCAATTTTTCTTCAGATCCAAACACATCGCTTATAAAAATACGTCAATTAGGTGAAGCTATAGCGCAATCAATAGCAGCCCGTATCGGTGTAGAGTCTGGTAATAACGTAAAACAAATCGACCTTCTTAGAGATTTAGATTACAACTTACGTTTAGATGATAACGTCAGAGATGCTTTCCATACTATCCGAAAACTAGGTAATACAGCTACCCACAAGTTTGACAGTACCAGTCACCGTGATGCGTTAAAAGCAATAATGGTCGGACATGCATTAGCCATGTGGTTTCATATCACTTTTGGCGGTAGTGCAGCCAAAGGTTTTAAAATAAAGAAATTTGTTAAACCACAGGATCCTTCGGAATATGTCCGCTCACTTGAAGAACAAGTTGAGCAATTAAAAAATGAATCACTGCGTAGTTCTGAACGCATAAAAACAGCTGAACAACTAAGTAAAATCGAATCAGAAAAAGCCATAGCGGAACGTAAACGTGCCGAAAAAATGGCCGAGGACAAAGCTGTATGGGAACAGCTTGCCTTAGACAGTGAAAAAGAAGCTGAAAAATATAAAGTAGCGGCAGAGGCTACGAACCAACAATACGCTAAATCTTTCCAAGCTAAACCAAAACAAGAACAAGCAGCAGAACTTAAACGTATTGAGAAATCACCATTTGAAATGGATGAGGCAGAAACTCGTGTTGTTATTGATCAACAATTGCTTGATGCAGGTTGGGAAGCCGATACTGAAAACCTACGTTATGCAAAAGGCACTCGTCCAGAGCCTAATAAAAATAAGGCAATATCTGAATGGCCTACAGAATCCGGCCCTGCTGATTATGCTTTATTCATTGGTATGACACTTGTGGGTGTTATTGAAGCCAAGAAGAATGCAAAAAATGTATATGGCGCTATCGATCAAGCCAAAAGATATGCCAGAGGTATTGAGAACCTCCCTGAAGATGTAGAAGTAACTCAATATGGTGAGTTTAATACCCCTCTTACTTTTGCCACTAATGGCCGTGCTTACCTAAAACAATTAGAGCAAGAGAGCGGCATCTGGTTTTTAGATGTTCGTGACAACACTAATCGCCGTAAAGCGTTAAAAGGCTGGTATTCACCACAAGAAATAAAAACTTATTTACGACAAACACCACAACAAGCAAATGCTGAACTTGATGACATGGGCTTTGACTATGAATTAAAGCTTCGTGATTACCAGCAAAAAGCGATATTAAAAGTTGAAAAAGCGATTAAAGATGGCAAAGAACGAGCTATGGTAGCTATGGCAACAGGTACGGGAAAAACTAAAACCTGTATTGCGCTTGTTTATCGTTTATTAAAAGCCGAAAGATTTCGCCGTATCCTATTTCTTGTTGACCGAAGTGCATTAGGTGAGCAAGCGACTGTCGACTTTGGCGAAGTAAAAATGGAAAGTATCACCAATTCCTTTGCCGATACATTTGAAGTGTTAGGCATTGAACCAGATAAATCAGCTGTACCATTCCCAGAAGATGATACCAAAGTCCACATTGCAACTGTTCAAGGGCTGGTAAAACGTATCATGTACCCATCAGATAATGGTGCTAAGCCGGGTGTAGGTCAATATGATTGTATCGTTGTAGATGAGTGCCATAGAGGCTACTTACTTGACCGTGAATTAAGCGAAACGGAAGTTAAGTTCCGAGACCAAAAAGATTACATGTCAAAATATAGAGCTGTGATTGAATATTTTGATGCGTTTAAAGTGGGATTAACAGCAACACCAGCATTACACACTAAAGATATTTTTGGTGACCCAGTATTTACCTACACATATACCGAAGCAGTAATAGATGGTCATTTAGTAGATCATCTTCCACCAACACGAATTCATACCGATCTCAATACTGACGGGATTAAGTATCAGGTAAATGAAGAAGTTCAAGTATACGATCCTCAAACTCAGCAGATCGACTTAATCAATACACCAGATGAATTAAACTTTGATGTTGCGCAGTTTAATCGTAAAGTCATAGCGCCTGAATTTACAAAAGAAATATGTCGCTGGCTTATCGAAAGTGACTCATTAAACCCATATTCTCAAGAGAAGTCCTTAATTTTTTGTGTTACTGATAAGCATGCAGATGACGTAGTTGAAGCGTTAAAAGAAGCGTGTGAAAACTATTTAGGTGAGGTTGATGATGATGCCATTCAAAAAATCACTGGAGCATCTGATAAGCCACTTGAAAAAATACGCCGATATAAAAATGACAGGTTGCCTAATATAGCTGTTACAGTTGATTTACTCACCACCGGGGTTGATGTTCCAAAGATCTGTAATTTAGTCTTCTTACGCCGTGTTAACAGCCGAATTCTATTTGAACAAATGCTTGGCCGTGCAACTCGCAAGTGTGATGAAATATCCAAAGAGCGTTTTCGTATTTTTGATGCGGTAGATATTTACAAACAGCTTGAAAAAGTTAACAGCATGAAGCCCGTGGTTACTAAGGTTGATATCACCTTTATGGAACTTGAAAATGAAATAAAAGAGAGTCCAGATCCAAAACTTCAGCAGCTTGCTAAAGACCAGTTCCTAGCCAAATTACAAAGCAAAAAGAAATACCTTTCAAGTAACCAGCATTCAGACTTTGAGCGCATTGTAGGTAAGCCTCCTCAAGAATTTGCACAAGAATTGAAAAAAATGAAAGTGCAAGACGTTGCAGACTGGTTTGTTAACAACCCTGGTTTAGGTGAGCTGCTTGATATGAAAGTAAAAGGCACTGGTGGCAACAATAAAGTGGTTATCTCTACTCACGGCGATAAAGTTACTGGCACCTCAACGGGTTACGGCAGTGGTCAAAAGCCTGAAGACTACCTTTCATCTTTCAATAAATTTGTTAATGCTAATAGTAACCGTATGGTCGCTATTCAAACTGTTATCCAGCGACCTTGGGAATTGACTCGCGATAGCCTCAAACAACTAGCGCTAGAGCTTGAGAAAAATGAATTCAGGGAAGAAGACCTTAAAGTCGCTTGGAAAGAAGTCAAAAATGAAGATATTGCCGCTCGTATTATTGGTTTTATTCGCCAAGCGGCATTAGGTGAGGCATTAGTTCCTTATGAACAACGTGTCGACAACGCTCTTGCTAAAATACTCAATAGCCAACCTTGGAAAACACCACAACGTGAATGGCTAGAAACTATTGCAGGACAAATAAAAGCCAACATCATTGTTGATGAAACCAATCTAAATGAAGGCATTTTTAAACAAATTGGCGGCATTAAACGAGCCTCCAAATTATTTGAACAACCCATTACTGATATTTTAAGTAAATTTAATAAATCCATCTGGTCACAAGAGCGCTCAGAGAGTGAGCAACAACAGTCTGCATAATCCTATACAATAGCGTTTTATTATTTAAACATAGCTTTTAGTGATAAAGAGCTAGGCCTAAATAGGTTGCTAAGCAAAGTAACAAGCCTGTTTAAAGTTAAGTAAAGCTAAATACAAATTAACGAATTTATAAGTAGAAACTAATGAGCACACAAGACTTAATTAACAAACTCTGGAATTTATGTAACCTGTTGCGAGATGACGGGGTAACTTACCACGAGTACCTAAACGAATTAACCTACTTAATATTCTTAAAAATGGTTGAAGAAACAGGGCAAGAAGAGCTTATCCCTGAGGGTTTTCGTTGGCCTGACATTGAAGAGTTCAATGCGGTAACTCGCCTAGAAGAATACAAAAAATTACTTATTCACTTAGGCTCACACGGTTCACTAATAACCAAAGCTATTTTTGCTGATGCCTCAACCTGTATCAGAAAACCAGCTACCTTAAACAAGCTAGTGACTGAAATTGATAATCTTGATTGGTACTCTGCTAAAGAGGAAGGTTTAGGCGATATGTACGAAGGCTTACTAGAAATAAATGCTAGTGAGAAAAAATCAGGTGCTGGTCAATACTTTACTCCGCGAGTACTCATCGAGGCTATGGTTGAGCTAATGAAGCCAAGCTTAGATGATGTAATAGTAGACCCTACCGCTGGAACAGGCGGCTTCTTAATTGCAGCACATCATGAGCTTAAAAAACACAATAACATAAAGACCCTTGATGAAACGGCTTACGATAAATATCAACACGGTACTTTCTTTGGTATGGAATTAGTGCCTGATACTCGTCGCCTAGCCATGATGAACCTAATGCTGCACGACTTAGCAATAGACGATGACAACGCAGGCGTTTTATACGGTGATACGCTTTCAAACGAAGGTAAAAATTCACTACCAAAAGCGAGTTTAATTTTAGCCAACCCTCCCTTTGGCACTAAACAAGGTGGTGGGATACCAACGCGTGATGACTTAGTGCATTACACCTCCAATAAACAATTAGCCTTTTTACATGCCATGTACCACAGCATGTTAAAGCCCGGTGGCCGTGTGGCAGTAGTATTACCTGATAACGTATTATTTGAAGGTTCAACTGGCCGTAAAATCCGCAACGATTTAATGGAAAAGTGTAATCTGCATACCATTTTACGTTTGCCTACGGGCATCTTCTATGCAGCAGGGGTAAAAACCAATGTTCTGTTTTTCGATAAGCCTACGGATATAAATCAAGATAAAGGCAACACCAAAAAGGTATGGGTATATGACCTTCGTGCCAATATGCCACAATTTGGTAAACGCAACGTTTTAACCAAAGAACACTTTAAAGAGTTTTATCACGCTGTTGGTAGTGATTTAACTCAAGTAGATGAAGCTAAACGCCAAGCTTTTATCGATAACCACCAAGACGGTAGTGAAATTGGCAACATTGATACCTGTCGATTAAGAGCGTTTACCCGTGAAGAAATAGCAGCTAAAGAAGACTCCCTCGATTTAGCATGGATACGTGACGACAGCATTGAAGATGCTGCCAACTTGCCAGAGCCTGATATTCTGATTAACGAAGCCATAGAAGAGCTAGCTGGTGCTATTACTGATCTACAGTCGATTTTAGTGGAACTAGATGCAGTAGAAGAAGTTGATGAGGTCGTTGTATGAATTCACAATTAGATGATTGGAGCAGCTACAAGTGCTCAAAATTATTCGATCAAATATCTACGAATACTAAAAAAATTAAAACAAAAGAGTGCAAAGAAACAGGTAAATATCCGGTTGTAGATCAAGGAGCGTCACTTCTAGCTGGATACGTTGATGATGAAACAAAAGTTATTGAGCTTGAATCACCAATTTGTATTTTTGGCGATCACACTAGGGCTATTAAGTGGATCGACTTCAATTTTGTGCCTGGTGCAGATGGCACCAAGGTACTACAACCTAAAGAGTTTTTAAATCCACGTTTTTTTTACTTTTTATTGAAATCTATTTATATAGAAGACAAAGGCTATGCTCGGCATTTTAAATTATTGAAAGATGCTGATGTAAAAGTACCAAGCTTGGATGTTCAAACACGTATTGCTGATAAACTGGATTTGGTATTAGCCAAAGTTGAAGCAGCTCAAGCACGTCTCGACAAAATCCCAACCATTCTAAAACGCTTTCGCCAATCAGTCCTTGCAGCCGCCACTTCCGGCGAACTTACCAAAGACTGGCGTAAAGAAAATGACGTAGAAGGTTGGCTGCCGATTAAAGTAGGAAAGATCGTAGAAAAAATTGAAGCAGGCAAAAACATTAAATGCCAAGAACGCCCCCCTGAAGAAAATGAATTTGGAATTATCAAAATAAGTGCAGTTACTTGGGGGATATATAATGAGGATCAAAGTAAAACTCTTAACGATAACTCCTTATTCCTAGAAAATAGAAGAGTTAAAGTAGGCGACTTTTTAATATCGAGAGCTAACACGCTTGAGCTGCTGGGAATGCCTGTAATAGTTCATCAAGTAACAAAGAACTTAATGCTTAGTGACAAGGTACTTAGGTTAGTGATGGACGAAGTGAATAAGGAGTGGCTTAATATATTCTTGAGATCTCCTTTAGGTCGAAAAGAGATCGAGAGCCGAGCTACTGGCAATCAACAGTCAATGAGAAATATAGGTCAAAAAGCTTTATTAGATATTGACTTACAACTTCCTTCTGAGCCTGAAAAATTGGAAATAGTTCGCTGTGTTAGTGAACTACTTTCAAATGCAGGTTTAGTAGAAAAGAAATATCAAGCAGCGAAGCTTCATGTCGACAAAATGACTCAATCAATACTAGCAAGAGCATTTAGCGGAAAATTATTTTCACCTATATCTGAAGATGAAAGAGAAGACGTTGAAGTAAATTCGCAACCAAAGAAGGCTAAGCCAGATAGTGCAAAAGCAGCGCAGGTAAGAGAAAAGGATGTTGCAGATAAGAGCGATGATGTCCCAGAGTCAAAAGTAGTGTCTTCACCAGCGATTGAAAATCACTCTGAACAAACTGGAGAAGTATTTAAGCTTTTAAAAAACAATAAAAAAGGCATGTCTGCACAGGCGTTGTTTGATGATTTATCTGACAACACCTTCAGCGCTATTGATGATATTTTCAGTGAATTAAAAAGGCTTATTGAACAAAAAGTTGTTATTCAAACGGGTGTTGGTGAAAACAGTACTTTTAAGGTGACTAAAAAGTGAAAGTAGATTTTTTAAAAATCAGGGATGGCTTTAAAAATATCCACAACTTAGAAATCGATTTTGACGATAAGGAATTATTAACGGTTCTTATCGGAAGAAACGGCTCAGGAAAATCGAATGTCATAGAGGCGTTGGTTCGAATTTTTAGGGCACTAGATCTAGGAGATGAGGAGGCACCCTTCAGCTATGAATTAATATATTTTTTAGGCGCTGACAATGAAAAGCGCATTGAAATTGATGCCTCACTAGACTATGGAACTACTCCTCACCAACAACACAAAATTAAGGTAGCTATTAAGCAGGACGATAATACCTATTCAAAACCTGAACCAGTAGCTATTTCCAAAGTTAAACGTGATGAAAATGGAGCTTCTGACTACTTACCTCAACACCTATTCGCCTATTACTCAGGGCCAAGCGATAGACTAGAAGACTTGTTTAAGCCACATAGAACTAAGTTTTATAATCAGCTATTAAAAAATAAAGTAAAAATTGAAGATGAAGTACGCCCATTATTTTACGCGAAACCATTTCACAGCCAATTTGTACTACTAGCTTTCTTTTTAAATCAGCAACATGGTGTAGGTCGTGAATTCTTAGCAGAACAATTAGGTATAAAAGACTTTCATTCAGTTCATTTTGTTTTTCGCAGGCCTGAATGGGGTAAAAAGAATAAGAAAGATATCTTTTGGGGCGCTCGTGGCGTAGTTAGAGAGTTTTTAGATAGGCTACTCCCTTATAGTTATGGACCTGTAAAATCTACAAGAGAAGAAGCAACATCGCTAACAGGTAAAGGTGTGGATAATGAGTTCGTACATTTGTTTTTGCCCGATATATACGGTTTAAAGAAAGTCGCCAAAGGCCTAAAGCCGAAAGACTTTTTCAAAATGCTAGAAAGCACATTGCTTTCTGAGCTTATTGATAGCGTAAATATTAAAGTTAAATTACATAACGATGAAATTGTTAGCTTTAGTGAGTTAAGTGAAGGCGAGCAACAATTGCTCACAGTATTAGGTCTTTTAGAGTTTACTGTTGAAGATGATTCGTTGTTTTTATTAGATGAGCCAGATACTCATTTAAATCCTGCATGGGCCGCCAAATATCATACTTTCCTTAAACGATTTATACCTAATCAAAAATTCTGCCATATCTTAATGGTAACCCATCACCCATTAGCGATTGCTGAATTAGACAAAGAGCAAATACAAGTTATACGCAATAACAAAGATGGCCAGTCGATAGCTGAAATACCCGCAGAAAGCCCAATAGGAATGGGCGTGAATGGCATCCTCACTAGTGACATGTTTGGCATGGCGACAACGCTAGATAAGCACACAAGCAGTGTTATTGAGAAACGTAGAAGGTTACTCGAAAAAGACTCTTTAAGTGAAAATGAAACCAAAGAATTAAGGAAACTAAACGGTTCGTTAGAGCGTTTAGGTTACGGCTATACCCACCCAGATGAAGATTATAGGCAGTTCTTAATTGCTAGAAAAAGAGCAATGGATGCCATGGACTCTAAAGGTTTAGATGATACAGAATATCGTTTAAATATTATTGAAAATATATTAAAGACAAAGGGACTGGTTTAATTGCGATATATAGACATTAATTTAATCGATGCATGTAAACCTGACAACTGGGATGTTAATGCTAGGCAGTGGTTAACTGAAGTTAGGAACGCACAAGATAGATCCGCAGAATTTACACGACTTGGTAGTAAATGGTCACCCTTTAAGAACAACTTTATTAATCAATTTGGTGATAAATGTTGGTATTCAGAAGTGCCTCGAATTGCTACTGATTTCAACGTTGACCATTTTCGCCCTAAGGGCGCTGTTAAAAAAGCCAAAGAATCTTATGCCACTAGAGCCGTTGGTGGGCAATCTCAAAAGCATACCGGCTATTGGTGGTTAGCATTTGAACCAAAAAATTATCGATACTCATGTCAATACGCCAATCAACCAAGAGATAACGGTGGAAAACATGATTACTTTCCACTTCAAGATGAAAGCACCAGAGTATGGGGTCAATGTTCGTTAACAAACCATAATGTTGAAGATCCTATTCTTATTGATCCATGCGTACTTGCCGATGTTCAACTATTATCCTTTGAAAAATCTCCTGGTATGGCGCACTCAAGATACGATCAAGCAACTGATAAAACAAAATACGAAAGAGTTCGGACGAGTGCCAAATGCTACAACCTAAATCACAAAACGGTGAAAGGTAAACGGCTAGAAGTAATTACATCCGTTCAGCAAGACTTAGAGCTATTGGAAAGTATTTATGGCTTACCATTGGCAAGTAAACAGCTCATGCAAGTCCATTTAGATAATGCTGAAATTCGACTGATAGAAGCCTGTAACAGGAAATCACCATTTTCAGCAGCCGCAGTAGCTTTTGTTAAGCCTAAAAAAGCAGAACCTTGGTTGGCTAATATTCTAGCTAGATTAGATCTTAGTGATTAGCGAGTTTATGAATGTAAATTACCTTAAGTTAATAAAAAAAGGTGAGCTATAAAAGCTCACCTTCTTTGTCCATTCGCAAACTTATTTATCATGAACAGCTACAGATTATTCAGTATAAAAATACAAAAAAGCGAACCATTTCTGGTTCGCTTTTTTTGATCTCAATGAATGATCCTACCGGTTGCAAACTTTATTTGAGTTGCAAACTTAATTCCGATAGTTGCATTCTTTATTCGCAACCTACATCAAAAAATTAGTCGCGGTATGTCTCAATCGGAGGACATGCACATACTAAATTACGGTCGCCGTATACGTCATCGATTCGCGTAACCGTTGGCCAGAACTTGTCTTTAGCAACTGCTGGTACTGGGAAGGCAGCGTAAAAACGGTCATACGCGCGGTCCCATTCATTACCTAACACATCAGCTTGCGTGTGCGGTGCAAATACCAGTGGGTTGTTTTCAATAGACCATTCACCAGAAATGATTTTATCAATTTCACCTTTAATCGATACCATCGCTTCGATAAAGCGGTCAATCTCGCCCTTAGACTCAGATTCAGTTGGCTCAATCATTAATGTGCCCGCTACTGGGAACGACATTGTTGGTGAGTGGAAACCATAATCTTGTAAGCGCTTAGCAACGTCCATTTCAGTAATGCCTGAGGCTTCTTTTAATGGGCGTAGGTCAATAATACATTCGTGAGCAACGCGATTATTACGGCCACGGTATAAAATTGGGAAGTGCTTGCTAAGTTCATTGCTTAGGTAGTTAGCATTTACAATCGCCATTTCTGTCGCTTGTTTTAAGCCTTCAGAGCCCATCATGGCAATGTAAGCCCATGAAATAGGTAAAATAGCTGCAGAGCCGTAAGGCGCTGCCGATACTGCACCATTTCCTTCATTAGTGCCTGGTACGTTAATTACGCTGTGATTTGGCATAAATGGCGCAAGGTGCGATTTAACACCAATTGGGCCAACACCTGGGCCACCGCCGCCGTGTGGAATACAGAAAGTTTTATGTAAGTTTAAGTGCGACACATCTGAGCCAATAAAGCCTGGGCTAGTAACACCTACTTGGGCGTTCATGTTTGCGCCATCCATGTAAACTTGACCACCGTGCTGGTGAACAATTTCACATAACTCACGAATCGTTTCTTCGTATACACCGTGGGTAGATGGGTACGTTACCATGGCACATGATAGGTTTTCAGAGACTTCTTCAGCTTTCGCTTTTAAGTCTTCCATGTCGATGTTGCCGTTTTTATCACAGTTAACAACCACAATTTTCATGCTGGCCATTTGTGCCGATGCTGGGTTAGTACCGTGCGCAGAACTTGGGATTAAACATACGTTACGGTGCGCGTCCCCTCGTGACTCGTGGTATTTACGAATTGCGATAAGGCCTGCGTATTCACCTTGTGCACCTGAATTTGGTTGCAATGAAACCGCATCGTAACCGGTAATGTTAACTAGCCAATCGTGTAGCTCGTTAATCATTATTTGGTAACCTTCTGCTTGGTCTAGCGGGCAGAATGGGTGAAGGTTTGCAAATTCAGGCCAGGTAATTGGGATCATTTCAGCGGTCGCGTTTAGTTTCATGGTACATGAACCTAACGAGATCATAGAATGATTAAGTGCTAAATCTTTGTTTTCAAGGCGCTTAATATAGCGAAGCATGTCTGTTTCGCTGTGATAGCTGTTAAAGTTT
The DNA here is from genome assembly GCF_030407535.1 of Pseudoalteromonas sp. APC 3224. Taxonomy (GTDB): domain Bacteria; phylum Pseudomonadota; class Gammaproteobacteria; order Enterobacterales; family Alteromonadaceae; genus Pseudoalteromonas. Next base: position 20,093 of record NZ_JASDDF010000043.1, read on the forward strand.
GGATGCGTTAGAATTTCATCATCACGCACTAGGCTTGCAGGAATAGACTCGCTGCCATTTGCTTCAACATCAGCGGCAATCGCATCTACACTTAGGCCATGGCCTTCGCCTAAAATAATATCAAATAACTGGGCAACGTCTGCACGGGTTGTGGTTTCTGATACTGAAATTGAATATTCACCTGCATGGTTAGTAGCAAAGTTAACACCTTTAGCTACAGCACGCGCAATGACGTCGGCTTTGTTTTCATCAACCACTGTTAATGTGTCAAACCAAGTAGTGTGCTTAAGTGCCACACCTTTTGCTTTTAAGCCAGTTGCTAAAATATCAGCAAAACGGTGAATGCGTTGTGCAATGGTTTTTAAGCCTTGCGGGCCATGGTATACCGCGTAAAACGCAGCCATGTTCGCTAGTAATACTTGCGCAGTACAAATGTTTGAATTGGCTTTGTCGCGGCGAATATGTTGCTCGCGGGTTTGCATTGCCATACGTAATGCATCGTTACCTAAACGGTCTTTTGATACACCAATAATACGACCTGGTAATGAACGTTTGTATGCATCACGTGTTGCAAAAAATGCGGCATGAGGACCGCCGTAACCCATAGGTACACCAAAACGTTGTGCTGAACCCAGTACTACATCTGCGCCTAATTTACCTGGTGCTTTTAATAGTAATAAGCTCATGATATCAGCAGCTACACAGGCAATCGCTTTTTTGCTTTGTACGCCAGCTATTAGGTCAGTTATATCAACAATTTCGCCTGATGTTGACGGGTATTGGAATAATGCACCAAAAATATCGTGGTTCACAGCATCGGCGGCTTTACCTACAATAATTTCAAAACCAAATTGCTCTGCACGGGTGCTCACTACGTCAATGGTTTGCGTGTGTACGTCGTCGGCAATAAAGAACGCATTGGCTTTTTTAGCTTTAGATACACGTTTTGCAAGGCCCATAGCCTCGGCTGCAGCAGTTGATTCGTCAAGCAGTGAGGCACTTGCTAAATCTAGGCCGGTAATATCTAGGGTCATAGTCTGGAAATTTAATAGTGACTCTAAACGCCCTTGTGCAATCTCTGGCTGATACGGTGTGTACGCTGTATACCAACCCGGGTTTTCAAGTACGTTACGTAAAATTACGTGTGGTACGTGAGTTGGGTGGTAGCCTTGGCCAATATACGATTTGAAAACTTTATTTTTGCTTGCTACTGATTTTAAGTAGCTTAGTGTTTCAACTTCGGTGCGGCTTTCGCCGATATTAAGACCTTGCTCAAGACGGATACCAGCAGGTACAGTTTGACCGATCAGCTCTTCAACGCTCGATACTTCAAGAGCGCTAAGCATGTCGTTTACTTGCGCTGGGCTTGGCCCAATATGGCGGCGAATAAAATCTTGCTTTTGCTCTAATTGTTCAAGAGATTTGGCGTTTGACATGTGTCCAGATTCCTATGATCCAAATACTAATGGGTAACTAGTATTGATTAAAATATGTGATGATTTAGCAGCTTACTTTGTATGGAAAAATAAGCGCTTTAATCATAAAAGCCCCAATGTTTTAACATAGAGGGGCTTTTATTAATTAACGATTAGTCTTCGTCAATTGTATGCGCGTAACCTTCAGCGTCTAATAAGTTATCTAACTCAGACTCTTCTGACGCTTTAATGCGGAATAACCAACCGTCGCCGTATGCGTCGTTGTTTACTGTTTCAGGCGCATCTTCTAGCTCTTCGTTAATGGCAACAATTTCACCGCTAATTGGCGCGTAAATGTCTGATGCCGCTTTTACTGACTCTGCTACTGCACAGTCTTCGCCAGCATCTACTTCGTCGCCTACTTCTGGTAATTCAACAAATACCATGTCGCCAAGCAGTTCTTGTGCATGCTCAGAAATACCAACAGTGTAAGTGCCGTCGCCTTCGTTACGAACCCACTCGTGTGAAGGTGCGTATTTTAACTCGCTAGGGATATTGCTCATTTTTTTCATCCTTTGGTTTAGATTGGGAGAATACCAATGAATAAGGCTAACTTATTTATTGGTATAACCAAATTATTTAGATTATTGATTTACCGTTACGTACAAAGCCCGACTTAACTACTTTTACGTTAACTAATTTTTTACGCATTTCTACTTGAGCTGTGTCGCCAGTTGAACGTGGTACACGTGCTAATGCAACACTATAGCCCAATGTTGGTGAGAATGTGCCAGATGTAATAACACCTTCGCCACCATCAACAATTACTTTAGAACCACTGCGTAGTACGCCTTTTTCTTCAAGAATAAGACCTACTTGCTTGTGAGTACTTTTTTCTGCACGTTGTTTTACCAAAACATCACGACCAATAAAGTCACGATCTTCTGGCTCCCATGCAATAGTCCATGCCATGTTAGCTGCCAGTGGTGATACGCTTTCGTCCATATCTAGGCCGTAAAGGTTCATACCTGCTTCTAAACGCAGTGTGTCGCGCGCACCTAAGCCCGCTGGCGCCACACCGGCATCAAGCAGTTGCTGCCATAAATCGGCTGCTTGCTCGTTTGGTACTACAATTTCGTAACCGTCTTCGCCAGTATAACCTGTTGTAGCAATAAATAAATCACCGGCTTGAACACCAAAAAATGGCTTCATGCCTTCTACTGCAGCTTGCTGGTCTGCGTTTAATACCTGGGCTGTTTTAGTACGTGCATTAGGGCCTTGAACCGCAATCATGGCGTATTCTGGGCGCTCAGTAACCGTTACAGCAAAATCGCTCGATACCTTAGCTAAATGTGCTAAATCTTTTTCACGGGTCGCTGAGTTAACCACTAAGCGATAAAATGTTTCGCTAAAGTAGTAAATAATTAAGTCGTCGATTACGCCGCCTTGCTCGTTAAGCATGCCAGTGTAAAGCGCTTTACCTGGTAAGGTTAACTTAGCAACATCGTTAGCTACTAGCTTGCGTAAAAACGCTTGTGCTTGCTCACCTTGAATATCAACAATGGTCATGTGTGATACGTCGAACATACCCGCATCGTTACGTACGGCGTTGTGTTCTTCTATTTGTGAGCCGTAGTTAATTGGCATTTCCCAGCCATGAAAATCAACCATTTTTGCGCCGGCTTCAAGATGCTTTGCATGTAATACTGTTTTAGAAGTCATAATATTCCTTCACTTTTAAATTAACCCATGTGTGTGGGCGTGGCCTCAATTAAATGAGGGGGAATAACATGGTAGCCATTATTAAGCCTACCAAATTGTAATCTTTAACTTTTTATCCGTTAGGCTGCTTGAGTGTTGGTAACACTAAAGCCCTGTTGCTGCATATACTGTTGCCACTTATCAAGGGTGGCTGTTTTAGCAATAACAATAAACTGCTGTTCGTTGTTTTGATCTACTGCAGTAACAAACACGTCTCCACTTTGCGCGCCATAGCAAAGCTGCGCGTCAGCAAGGCGTAACCCTGGGGTTAGTTTAAATGCCTCAACTAAGGTATCAAATGCATTGTCGCCTTTTAAAGTAAAGGTCGCTAAGTCGGTGCGTACCACAAAGTCGATATCGTATCTAAGCTGCTGCTCGTTAATGAGCGCTTGTAATTGCAGGCTAGCATTAACTGGAAGTACAAATCGAAAGGCGGTTTCGCTAAAGTAGTAAACGGCGTAGCTAAAATCAGAATTTAAATCGCCATCCAGTGTGCCTTTAAAGCCAAAGCCACTAGCGGTAAGTTTGGTGAGGTCATGACCTAAAATAGCACTTAAAAATACCGATGCTTCACTACCACTAAAGTCAATAACAACGTGACTGCTATCGGCTTGTAAGGCATTAATAACCGCGCTGTTAGCGTTGCTATGGCGGGCAAACATAATCGGGTTAAAAGTCATAACAAATACCTATCAATCTTTAATAGCAAAAGTATATTGCGCAAGCCTTACAACAACAAATTGTAATTACTTATCAATTGATAAATAATACTTATATATATAGCCATATAAATAGTAATTTTAAATATGAAAAATATTTCAACCGACAGTTTACGAACTTTTGTTATGGTGGTTGAGGTTGGTGGATTTGCCAAAGCAGGCGATTTACTTGGCCTTTCGCAACCTGCGGTGAGCTTACAAGTAAAACGCTTAGAAGACTTACTCGGCTATAAATTATTTAAAAAGCAGGGGCAACGACAAGTGCTCAACCAATATGGCGAGTTATTACTGCCGATGGCAAAGCAAATGGTGCAGCATAACGATGCCATTTTGCAGTTGTTCACCTCAGAAAGTGTAACCGGTAAAGTGCGCTTGGGGATCCCTAGCGAATTTGCCGCGCGTATTTTGCCCTCCATTATTGGCGATTTTGTGGCGCTCTACCCTGAGGTATCACTTGAAGTAAAATCACGTTTAAGTAAACACCTACTCTCTGATGAGCGCCAAGATCAATTTGATTTAGTGTTAGCGCTTAACGAGCAACTAGACTCAGAAAAATTCCCTATTTTTATTCAAGACCAATTAGTGTGGGTGGGCGACCTATCACTGGCACAAAATGAAACGGTAACCTTAGTGACCGCGCCTGAAGGCTGTATTTACCGACGCAGAGCAACTCAGGCGCTTGAAAAAGCAGGCATTAAATATCGTATTGTTTACAGTAATGCCGATTTAACCGGTTTAATTGCCGCATTAAAAGAAGGCTTAGGCATAACAGTGCTCGCAAAAAGTACCGTACCTAACGATTTAGCCTATCACTTACACACTAAACATTTACCTGCGCTTGGTAGCATAGGTATTAGTTTAGTAAAAACCGCCAGCGAACCTGAAAACGCGGTATTTAAACTCGCCGAATTTATTAAGCTGCGCTTAGGCTATCCCACTGCTTAAATAACCTGAACTCTGGATAATAAATCTATCCCACACAGAGTTCAGGTTAAATTAACCGCCACCAGCCAATACATTATCCTAATTTTATAAGATTAGAATAAACATTCAGGGTCTGTTGACCTTTGCGGATTAAGATTTGTTCAAACTAGGGGCGGTTTAATCGCGGCGCGAGATTTGTAACCTAGTGGGCTAAGTAAAAACCGAGCAACAAAGAGTAAATCGCCCCTAGGCAGAACCCTTCGGGCAGCGCCTGTTTGGCATTGATGCTGCGTTATCGCCTATTTATGGGGAATAACCACACCACATAGGCTCTGCCTTGCCTAAATACCAAACAGACTGCTGCAAAATTAACCTTAAAAGATCAACAGACCCTAGTTAAAAATGTTATAAAAATAGCGTATTTTTACGGCAAATGTAAATATAACTAAAACTTAATAATATTGATTCTCATTCGTTAACATGTTTAAATTACGCCAATTTTAGTAGTTGAACTATTTTTAGGGTAATCAATGTCACATAAATTTTTAGTTTCCTCGTTAACTGCAGCCGTAGCGCTGTCTTTAAGTGCTACAGCAATGGCAAAAGATGCCGGCGGCGTTGAACGCAACTTTGAACAAATTACCGTTATTGGCTCACAAGCAGCAATTAACGATATTCCAGGATCGGCTACATTTATCTCTGATGAAGAATTGCAAAAATTCGAATTTACCGATATTTCTCGCGTATTAGCATCTGTACCAGGTGTATACGTTCAAGAAGAAGATGGCTATGGTTTGCGTCCTAACATTGGTATGCGTGGTACAGGTACTGGCCGTAACGATAAAATTTCAGTAATGGAAGACGGCGTACTCGTTGCACCGGCTCCTTACTCTGCACCATCGGCTTATTACTTCCCAACTATGGGCCGTATGGAATCTATTGAAGTATTAAAAGGTGCTGCCTCAGTTAAATATGGCCCGCGCACTACCGGTGGTGTATTAAATTTACTTTCTCGCAGCTTACCAACTGAAGTCAATAGCTCTATGGGTATGGTTGACGCGGCACTTGGTAGCGATGGTTACTATAAAGGTCACGCTTACTTCGCTAAAGAAAAAAATAACACAGCTGGCTTAATTGAAGTGTTTTCTTATGGCGCTGATGGTTTTAAAGAATTACCAGTAGGTGATGACAACACTGGTTTTGAAAAAAATGACGTACTGGTAAAGTTTGGCCATACTTTTGGTGAAAACGATGCCCACAACATTGAGTTTAAAGCTAAGTACTCTGAAGAAACATCAGACGAAACGTACATGGGCTTAACTAACGCAGATTACCAAGAAAATCCTAACCGTCGTTATGCGGCATCGCAAAATGATGAGATGAACACCCGTCATAATGCATACCAAGTAAACTATGCATACCGCTTTGGTGAAGGTTACGAATTTTTAGCAACCGCTTATCTAAACGACTTCCACCGTAACTGGTACAAAGCCAGTAAAGTAAGCGAAAGCTACCTTGAGCAATACAGTGAATTTGAAGCAAACCCAACGGCTGAAGGCATCGAAAACATAGGTGTTAAAGCTAATAACCGCGACTACCAAGCTAAAGGTGTGCAGTCTGAATTGCATATTCCAGCGGGCGATCACTATATTACAGTTGGCGTACGTTACCACGAAGATGAAATGGATCGTTTCCAGTGGGAAGACAAATACACGCTTAATCAAGATTTAAGCATGACTCTTACTTCGCAAGGCGCACCTGGCTCTAATAGCAATCGCTTAGACAGCGCAAAAGCAAGCACCCTATTTATTCAAGACGAATGGACAATGGATGCATTAGTTGTGAGTGCAGGTCTGCGTTATGAAGACATTACTATTACCCGTGAAGAATGGGCTAAATCAGATCCAACTCGTAGCCAAGGCTTAACGAAAGATATTTCAAACGATACTGAAATTTTAGTACCGTCTTTAGGTGCTACTTACACACTTAACGACAACGTAACGTTACTTGCAGGCATTCAAAAAGGTTATGCACCCGCAGCGCCAGGCAATGCTGACCAAGACGAAGAAGAAAGCGTCAACATTGAGTTTGGTTCTCGTTTTAATGCAAACGGCTTTAACGGTGAAGTGATTGCATTCTACTCTGATTACGACAACATGCATGGTAACTGTACCGCGTCAGTAGGCTGTAGCGACGACAACATTGGCGACCAATACAACTACGGTGAAGTAGAAGTATCAGGCTTTGAATTTAGCGCTGGTCGTACGTTTAATACTGCATCAGTTGCGTTCCCAGTTAAACTGACTTACACCTACACTGATTCAGAGTTTAAAAACACATTTGATTCAGAAATTTGGGGCTCTGTAGAAAAAGGCGATGCAATGCCTTACGTACCAGAAAACCAAGTTGCTTTATCATTTGGTGCCGAAGTGAATAACTTTGTTGTTAATAGCCAAATACGTTACGTATCGGATGCACATGCTGACCTTTCTGACTCAGGCTTAAATGCGATTGATAGCCGTGTTGTATGGGATTTAGCTGCTAAGTACTTAATTGATGAAAATCAAAAAGTATACCTAAGCGTTGATAACCTGTTTGATAAAACCTACATTGCTAACCGCGCAAATGGCGGTATTCAACCTGGTAAGCCACGCTCAGTACAAATGGGTTACTCTTACAGCTTTTAATAAAGCGCTAACTTAAAAGTACAAAAAAGCCGAGATTGATGTAATCAATCTCGGCTTTTTAATGCCTATAATCCCTATGTAATTAGCCTGAGCTTAGGCTAGTTAGACTTAGGCTTAATTTGTTTCTGCGCGCTGGCGTAACACTTCAAATAAACAAATGCCGGTTGCTACCGATACATTTAAACTTGAAACCGTGCCTGCCATTGGGATTTTAACGAGCACATCACAATGCTCACGCGTTAAGCGGCGCATGCCCTCGCCTTCAGCACCCATTACAATCGCCATTGGGCCTGTTAAGCTGGCATCAAATACATGTGTATCGGTTTCACCGGCAGTACCTACAACCCAAACGCCCGCGTCTTTTATTTCACGTAATGTACGTGCAAGGTTAGTTACCTGAATAAGCGGTACCGTTTCTGCTGCGCCACAGGCTACTTTACGTGCTGTGCCATTAAGCTTTGCTGATTTGTCTTTAGGAACAATCACCGCATGTACGCCCGCTGCATCGGCACTACGTAAGCAAGCACCTAAATTATGCGGATCGGTAATGCCATCAAGCACCAGTAAAAATGGCGTGTCTTCACGTTCAATGATCTCATCAAGATCTTTTTCATTAAACACTCGCGCCGCTTTTACGTTGGCGATAATGCCTTGATGCTGTTCATCTTTCGCTTTGTTATCAAGCGCTTTTCGTTGCATAAACTGTACTGAAATACCAAACTGACGCGCTTGCTCAATCACAGGCGATAAACGCTTATCATCACGTCCCTTAAGGGCGTATATTTCTATAAAGCGCTCTGGCTCTTTTGCTAAAATTGCTTCAACAGAGTGAAAGCCAAAAATTAATTCATTACTCACGAATTGTTTGCTCCTGGGCTACTACGTTTACGGGCATTTTTACCTGGTCTTTTAGGCTTTTTGACCGCTTTCTTTTTGGTTTTTTTCTTCGCGGTGGTGTCATCCGCTGTTACTTTAGATTTACCCGCTGCTTTAGTTTTACTTGCAGGCTTTTTTCCACCTTTTGGTTTTTTACTGTCGCTTGCTGACTTTTTACCCGGTATTTTACCGGCTTTAAGTTGCGAGCGAACGCTTGCTGGGGCATTCTTTTTTGGCGCACGACGACGCGCATAACGATCTTGAGCCACATCGCCTTTAAGCGTTAAGTTAATTCGGCGATCATCTAAGCTTACCGAGGCAACTTGTACAGTTACTTTATCGCCTAAACGATAAACCGTATGTGTGTGTTCACCCACCAAGCAATGTTTAGCCGCATCATGTTGGAAGTATTCATCACCTAAATTGGTAACATGAATTAATCCATCAATTTGCAAATCATCTAAACGAATAAATAAACCAAAATTAGTAACCGATGAAATAACCCCGTTAAACTCCGTGCCTACATGATCTTGCATGTATTCACATTTTAGCCAATCGGCTACTTCACGGGTGGCATCGTCAGCGCGGCGCTCAGTGGTAGAACACTGCTCACCAAGTTGATCGACTTCATCATCGCTGTATGCGTATTCACCTGAGGTTTGTTGGCCTTGCGCTTTTAACACCGCTTTAATTGCACGGTGTACCACTAAATCGGGGTAACGGCGAATTGGCGAGGTAAAGTGTGCGTAGGCCGATAATGCTAAACCAAAGTGACCTATGTTATCTGGCTGATATACCGCTTGCTTCATTGAGCGCAGCAGCATAGTTTGAATAAGTTCAGCTTCAGGACGATCCCCTAAACGAGCCAACACATGAGTAATTTCTTTCGGGGTGGGTTCGTCGCTTAGCGTGCTTTCAATACCTAGCTCAGTTAAAAACTGAGTAAAGTTACCCAGTTTTTCGCTATCGGGTTCATCATGTACCCTAAACAATGCACTTGCTTCGTGTTTCTCAAGTAATTTAGCCGCCGAAACATTAGCTAAAATCATACATTCTTCAATCAGCTTATGCGCATCATTACGAATAACCGGCACAATAGATTCTATTTTACGTTGTGCGTTAAATACAAAACGAGTTTCGAGTGTTTCAAATTCAATTGCACCACGCTCTTGGCGTGCTGCTTTTAATGCCATGTACATTTGCTGTAAGTCAGTTAAATGTGGCACTACAGCTGCGTATTCTTTACGGAGCTTTTCGTCATTTTGTAAAATGGCATTTACTTTGGTGTAGGTTAAACGAGCATGCGAATTCATTAGTGCTTCGTAAAACTTATAGCCCGACAGCTTACCCTCTTGCGATACGGTCATTTCTGCAACCATACACAGGCGATCAACCTCAGGGTTAAGCGAACACAAACCGTTAGACAATACTTTTGGCAGCATTGGAATAACTTGCTCAGGGAAATACACTGAATTACCGCGCTCTATCGCTTCTTTGTTAAGCGGCGTGTTCATACCTACATAATGGGATACATCGGCAATGGCTACCCATAAACGCCAGCCACCTGATTTTTTAGGTTCACAATAAACAGCGTCATCAAAGTCGCGAGCGTCTTCGCCATCAATAGTGACAAGTGGTAAGCCGCGTAAATCAACACGGCCTTGCTTATCGGCTTCTTCAACAAATTCACCTAAGTGGGCAACTTGCTGCTCAACTTCTTCAGGCCACACGTGTGGAATATCGTGATTACGCAGCGCAACTTCAATTTCCATACCCGGCGCTAAATGCTCGCCCAGTACGTCAATCACTTTACCTACCGCATTCATATTGCGGCTTGGATTTTGAGTTATTTGCACTTGCACCATCTGGTTGTGGCGTGCGCCTTTTTCGTTACCCGGTAAAATAATAATATCTTGAGTAATGCGCGGATCTTCAGCAACCACAACGGCAATACCATGCTCAACAAAATAGCGGCCAACAATAGGCGCTCGCTCATTAGTGAGTACTTTAATAATACGGGCATCGCATTTTGAGCCTGAACCACGCTTAGTGCCTTTCGCAAGAACAATGTCGCCATGCAGCACCATATTCATTTGATGCTTAGCAATAAACCAGTCTTTGTTCTCGCCTTCAACTTCTAAAAAGCCAAAACCGTCTCTGTGACCGACAACTTTGCCTTTGGTTAAACCGGCTTCGTCAATCAGGGCATAACATTTAAATTTATTAAAATACAATTGCCCGTCGCGCTCCATGGCACGAAGTCGGCGCTTAAATGCTATTTGTCGTTCTTCATCGTTGACTGCGAGTTCTTCGCATAGTTGCGTGTAATTAGCAGGTTTTGAACGCTCTTGAAGGTGAGTAAGTATAAACTCACGACTAGGGACTGGGTTTTCGTACTTTTCTTGTTCTCGACTGAGATTTGGATCTTGGTTTGACATTCACTATCTTGTTAGTTGGTTATGTAAGCATTTTAACTCATATACTCGAAATGAGACAGGTAAAAGCCATTAAACTTTTAATAAAGCGTTATTAGCTTTTGCATTTTGTAGCAATGTAGCTAAATAACACTTAACACCTACTTAATTAATGCACATGAAAGTGAGTAAATTAACTGTAGTTATGTTTACTCACTTTTATAAAAACAGCTTACTTTTGCTGTAGTTTCTTCCACAATAGCGTGCTGATGTTTTCAATAAAAGCCGAGTCTTGTGCAGCCATAACATCGAGTATTGGTTTGTTCATTTGGGTTTTGTTTTGAGCGTATATCCAACGATTTTTATTAAAGCTTTGCGCAAACTCTAACACACCCGCTTGCAAGGCTTGCTCATCAGCAAAAATTGCTTCTACCACATTTTGTTGTAACAATTTTTGCGCATCAACACGCTCGCCAGTCATAGCTAAGCGGTTAAAAAATTGCGGATTAATCGCTTTATTAATAATCGGAAACATAGACGGTACAAACGGTACCAGTACATCAACTTCAGGAAAGCAGAAAAAGCCTTTGTCAGATTTCATAAACCGAAAATCACAGGCACATGCCAACACCGAGCCATTACCATAAGTGTGACCGTTTAATGCAGCAATGATAGGCATAGGAAACGTCACTATACGTTTAAATAACTGCCCTATCGAATTCATAAAATCAGCAATAACTGTAGGCGTGTTATCTGGACTTGCCATCCACTGTAAATCTATTCCCAATGACCAGCTTTTATCGCTGCTTGAGGTTAATACTACGGCGTTAATATCGCCATTGGCTTCTATGCTATCTAAGTGTTGATTAAGTTCAGCTATAAAACTAGGGTTATGGCGGTTTTCAGCGGTATTCATGGTAAGTATTGCCACGTTTTGCTCAGTGGTAATTTTTATTAATGCGGTCATTCGAGCCTCTTTGAGTGCATTTAGCTGCGCTTTTAGCACTTTTCGTTACTTTTATAGTTATGCACTGAATAGTAATACGTTGTATAAAATTTATAAAGTGCCTATTTTTGTAATCATTAAAGAAGTTATTTATAACCATCCCTTTTGCCGAGCGATACGCGCTGCATCTATCCTGTTTGTGGCATTGAGCTTTGCAATCGCATCAGATAAATAATTACGCGTTGTCCCTTCACTTATATAGAGCTGCTTAGCTATTTCGCTGGTTTTTAAGCCATCACTTGCAAGCTTTAAGGCTTTACGCTCTTTATCTGTGAGTGGGTCGGCATCGTCTAGGGCATTAATGGCAAGTTCTGGGTCAATCACCTTTTGCCCTTGCATTACTTTTTTTAACGCGTTTATTAGCTCTTCGCTGGGTGCTTCTTTTAAAATAAAACCTTTAACACCCGCATTCAAAGAGCGCCTAATATAACCAGCACGTGAAAAAGTGGTCATAATTACCATATTAATTGCAGGATATTTAGCGGCTATTTGCTCACTAAGCTCAATGCCATTCATGCTTGGCATTTCTATATCCGTTAAAATGATATCTGGATGTAAGTCTTTACCAAGCGCGCTGATTTCATTTAACGCATCTCGTCCATTACATGCTTGACCAATTACCTCAATATTAAAGTCAAGGCTTAATAAAGCGGCAACTGCGTCGCGCACCAGCGCTTGATCTTCAACTAAATATACTTTGATCATTTTAAATCCTCAGCACTTAATGGCAGTACAACGTTTAAAGTAAATGTATCGCCACAGGTAAATTTTGCACTGCCGTTTAATTGCTCTGCTCGCTCTTTAATGCCATTTAAACCATTTCCCGCTTTTAATGTGGTGCATGGCGCGTTATCAATAACGGCAATAAGTAATTGCCGCTTTGTTTGTTCTATATTAATAGAACCGATTTTTGTGCTGCTATGGCGTAATAAATTAGTCACTGACTCTTTAATAATAAGACTCGCAATGCCCTCAACCTTGGCAGGTAACGTCGCTAAATTAACGTTAAATTTTATGTTAAAGCCTTGCTCTTTGAGTGTTTGTTTTAGCTGTGTTATTTGGCTGTTTAAGTTGAGCTGCTTTAAATCACTTACCGCGTTTCGTACATCACTCAGTAACTGTCTTGCAAGATCTGCTACTTGGGCTATTTCGTTATTAGCCTGCGCGTATCGTTCACTTTGATTTAGTTTATTCGCAAGTTCAGCTTTTAAAGCTATTGATGACAGTGAGTGACCTAAAATATCATGTAAATCTCGGGCTATGCGTTCACGCTCAGCAATGGCTGCTAGTTGCTCCAATTGCTTTGCGCTTTCTTGTTCGCGCTTTTTATGTTCGCGCTCTCTTTTTGCTGCAATTCCATAGCTAAATAAGGCGGCACATAATATTAATGCCACAGCCAAAAAGTACTGAAGCTTTCCTATATCGCTTAAATACGAACTTGTAAAAAGCGCGACTATAATAGCTAATGCGGCATAATACCGCTGCTTTTGGGTATAACTATACCCTGCCACATAAGCAACAAAACCATACAAAGTAGGTGTGCCAGAGGTAAAAAAAGTGGCGCTAAAACAAATGGCGAGCAAGGCTAAAAATAAGGGGGTAATTTTTGTGTTATTGCAGTTAATTGCTTTTATGTACAAAATAATAAAAGCAATATAAAAAGCTAAACATAGGCTCATTTGGCTTTTTGTAAATTGGTCAAAATTAATAATTAATGGCAATAAATAAAAGCCGGTAAAAATTAAATGGCCATACTTCCAAAACGTTTTATCCGTTTGTTGAGAAAAGCTACTT
>NZ_JASDDF010000044.1:0-33310 GCF_030407535.1 Pseudoalteromonas sp. APC 3224
CAATTTCTCCGGCAATTAGTTTAGTGGCATCTAAAATTTCACCTCCAAATAACTTTCCTTTAGGTAGTTCTGATTGATCAATTTGAATTATATTTTTTGCTTTCATTGAGCTGTGGCTGGCTTGGTGGTCAAGCAATATGCTGTTAGCTTCAATGTAGCAATATTGAGAGTGTGATGCATGAACATCACCTGCGCAAATTATTCTGCAAGACAGTGATTTATCTTCAGGCTTTTGATGGCCAACCACCCCTTGTTTTACAATTATATCGCCACCGGCGGTTAATTCCCAGATTCGATAGTGCCAAAAATGGTGATGTAGCCAGTTGAATTAACCCGCATCCCAGGTTATCACGACTACTGACAATCACACTGCTTTCAAAGTCTATTTGACAATGTTTCATATTTCGGATCAGTGCTTGTGGCTATTACCGAAAATGGTGAAGATTGAGAGGATTACCCTAGGAGTCTAAGATTTAGTTACGATTAAAAGTCTCGTTTGCAATTCAGGCTCTAGTTTGTTAAAAAGATTCAAACACTTTGATAATAAAGTCATAAATTGCAAAAAATAGTCAACTAAAAAGAGGGTGAAGTGTTAGGGGGTTACCAACTTAAGTTTATTAGTACAATAGGTAAGCACTAAAAAGCTATTAAACAAGGGCATTTTCGTCTTGAAGTAAGTTAACTCTTAAGTAAGAAAAAACTAAATGTTAAGATTTATGTATAGTAAATATATTAAATGGTTATTTGATCAACTATGTTAGATTCCATCTGGTTTACAAAATTTCAGCCTAAATTGGCTCCTCAACTGAGACTTATATGCTTTCCTTACGCGGGAGGTAGTGCATCTACTTTTTATTCGTGGGCTTCTAAACTTCCGGCTTGTGTTGAATTAGTAGCAATTCAATTACCAGGAAGAGGGAATCGATTTAACGAGTCACCTTATTCAAACATGGATGACTTGATTCAGTCGTTACTTGTTGATTTTAAGAGCATTATGGACAAACCCTATATACTATTCGGTCATAGCTTAGGAAGCAGAGTGGCATTTGAGTTAATGAATCAAATAAAGCAAGAAGACCTAAGATTGCCAATACATTTTGTTGCCTCTGGAAGTAAAGGGCCAAATTGTCACCCGAGAAAGGAGCCTATACATCATTTACCTGCCAAAGAGTTCATTCATGAGCTTAGTAATCTAAATGGTACACCTAAAGAAGTATTAAAGAATAAAGAGATAATGGAGCTTTATTTACCTACACTTAGGGCTGATTTTCAAATGGCGCATGAATATATTTATAAATGTGACGATGTTTTTAATTGCCCCATTTCAGTATTAGGAGGCGAACAAGATATTGACATTACTTTGTCCGATCTTGAGAGTTGGGGTAAACACTTCCAAGCACCATATAATGTTCACATATTACCCGGAGACCATTTTTTTGTAGATAGTCATAGTGAGCAAGTTTTAAAACAAATAAATAGAATAATACAAGACCTATTAAACAGTAGAAGTTGCTAAAAAATGTCAATAGATAGTGATTTCATTTCAATTACTGAGGATTCCCTCTTTACCTCAATTCAATTAAACAATATCGAAATAATTAGCTGTGACTTTGATACATCGCTTTATGATATAGGTATATTTAAGCGCTACGGTGTAACTTTCCCTGATGAGCTAAAAAACGCAGTAGTGAAGCTTCAAGCTGAGTTTTTTGCAGGTAGGTATATAGCGAGTTTGGCACTAGAGAAATTAAGAGTAGGCTTTGAAAGTATCCCAATTGGAAAGCATAGGGCACCTGTTTGGCCTGAGGGGGTTGCTGCCTCAATCAGTCATAGCGCTGGAAAGGCATGCTGCGCGGTCACTTGCAAACATTCTAGCGAGTATATCGGAGTATACATAGAGCAATGGCTAGATGTAAAAAGTATACAAAGCATTGAAAGTATTATTGTAACTAAAAATGAGCTTATTTATCTCCATCAACTTAGTTTGGACTATAAAATAGCATTAATACTTGTCTTTTCAGCAAAAGAAAGTTTGTTTAAAACAATATACCCAAGAGTAAATTTTTATTTTGACTTCGATGCTGTGGAAATAATTTCTATTTGTACAGAAACAAAAACATTTCGTCTAAGGTTAAAAGTCAAATTATCAAACGAGCTTGATGAAGGGAGCCTTTTTTCTGGAGTCTATTTTGTGAATGAAAACCTAGTTGGAACACTTGTTGCTGAGGATGTATGCTAATTTTCTGTTCGAAACATCTAAAATATTATGGTAACAACACAGACCTAAAATCAACTTAATAAAGCCTAGTTATCGATATTATCTTGATTTTATTTTGATTAATCCATTCTTGTGAGGGTAAAGTACTTATATTTTTCTTGACTCATTTTGTTTACTTAGTTTACATTAACTTATAAATTACTTTTTTGTAACAATAATAATAAGTGGATTTAAATGGATTTGAATATTATAAGCACATCAGAGCGGACTTTTCCTGAGAAGGATAATATAAGTACTCACGAATCAGAAACACCCTCATTACAAAGTAACAGCATCAATATATTAAAAATTAATGAGGATGAAAAAAAGCAGATTTTAGACATTATCGAGCAATGTGCATTAAACTATTCGATAGTAGAGTTTGACGAATTTTACTTTTCTTGTTGGAAACTATTTCCGACCCTGCCACAAACCTTGTTAGCTAAACTATTCGAGCTTAAAAAAGGTAATAAAACGAATCACCTTTTAATAAAAGGGCTTCCACTGCCTAGTGATATTCTCGCCACACCTAGCAGTAAGGGCACCGAGCACGATGAAAGTACGCTCTTTGCCCGCAAACTCTTAAGTATATTGGTTTCTGGTTTAGGCTATATCTATAACTTTGAAGGAAAAAAACACTTTGACTATATTGATGATGTTTTTCCTCTTTTTAAAGATAGAAACCAGCAGCTAGGCTCAAATAAATGTTTCTTAGAGTGGCATGTGGAAGATGGCTTTCACGATGCCAAGGCCGACTTTGTTGCATTGCTTTGCTTAAGGGAAGATCCTCAAGCAAAAACTTATTTATTTGAAGCTAAGAACATTGACTTAGATAAGTCCTTAGAAGAAGAGTTACAAAAAAAGCAGTTTTTAATAAAAAAAGATACAACGTTTTCCAACGCTTCTGAAAATGTTGAAGAAAACCAAGTCTGTTCTGTACTAAACGGAGGTGTGGACAAAGAAATTGTATTTGATCCACCGTTTACGGCATGCCTAACTGAGTCAGCCCAAAAGGCTTTTACAGAGTTACAAAAATCGATTAGTCGCAATAAGAAGACCGTCGTGTTGGAGAAGGGAGACCTCTTGATTTTTGATAACCGAAGAGTTGTTCATGCAAGAAGTAATTATCAACCAAAGTATGATGGCAATGACCGCTGGCTGCTGAGGTGTTTACTTTTGGAGAGCACTTGGAAAGCAAGACAATACACTTCTGAAAGTGCACACATCATTAAATAACCTTTAAGTTAATTTATTTATCCTTGGGGCTTAGCCATGAGTACAAATGCTGATAGCACTCTGACCTGTGTTCAGAGAGACGTATACATTAATCAAAAAAAATATCCAGAACTTCCAATCACCAACCTTGTTGCACGCATTGATATTAGCGGTTTTATAAATGAATCGATTTTCATAAAAGCGTTCGAGCTTGCTATCGAGTATCACGATACATTTTTAATTCGATTACACGATGATGGTAGCGTCGGACACAACTTCTGCTACGAAAAGCACCCTGTCGATGAACTGGTGTTTATTGATCTTTTTGTTCAAAGCTGGTCAGAATCAACCATTGAACAACAGGTTAGTGAGTGGTCAAAAGATTTTATAGCAGCGCCTATAACTAAGGAAAATAGCAACCTTTATAAAGGGGCATTGATCAAAAAGACAGCCCAGGAATATGAGCTTTTTCTTGTTTTTAGTCATGTTATCTGTGATGGCTGGGGGATGTCTCTTTTTACTAAAAACCTTTACCAGATTTATGATGCCCTTTTATCAAATTCCGCTTCAGAAAAACTAGATAAAATCAAAAGCAGCCTACCTAGCTTTAAAAAGGAAGTAGAGCATGAAGCTGAATACTTAGTGTCGGATAGATTTTCTGAAGACAGGCAATATTGGGTAGAACGCTTAAAAAGCCTACCAGCCCAAGCTGTTGTTCCTCGTTATAGTTATCAATATGCTGACAAGGATTTTGTGCCTAGCCGCATTAAGCAAATCACTATTAATCGTGCAGCATTTCAAAAAATAGAAATGTTAGGAAAGTCGCTTAACGTAGGTATCAACCAATTGATGCAAGCGGCTATTTATGTATATATGCTCAACAGCTGCAATGTAGATGAGCTTATTATTGGGCAGGTATTTCATAACCGCAAGAAACTGAGCTCTAAAAAAACGGTGGGTATGTACTCTAAAATACTGCCCGCAAGGTATAATTTTGGTACAACGCTGACATTATGTGAGTTATTGCAAAAGATTAAAGAAGTAAATCAAATTGACAATTTGCATTACGCTACACCTTTGGAGCAGCTAGCCCAAGATATTGATATTTATAATCAAGGAAGAACACTACTCTTTGATGTGGTATTCAATTACATCAAAATGAGCTTTAACCATCACCCCGAAGGTGCAAAAACAAAGACAAATTATGTCACTTTAGGTTATGACCCCTTTCCACTTAATATCTCTTTACTTGAATTAGGTGAACACCAAGACCTTGTATTAACCCTTGAGCACAATCTAGCATATTACAGCGATGATGAAGCCGAACTAGTAATAAATCGCTTGTCAAACTTGTTAATGTCATTGCCTGAGCAACAGCACACATCAATTAAAGATATCAACATCTTAAGTCAAGCAGATTGGAAGCATATTGAAGATTACAATAATACGCTTAAGGCCTATTCAGATAGCCCTTCCATCCATGATCTGTTTTTAACGAAAGCAAAAGCAGTTCCAGAATTCGTCGCCTTGAAAGACTCACAAGGAGCGTTAACTTACGAATCATTATTGCATCATGTTGTTGGAATGAGCTCTCAGCTTTCCTTGGCAACGCCAGACACACGAAAGCCAATTGCAATCTACTTACCCAAAGGACGAATGCAGTTAATTGCAGCACTGGCTATTATGTGTTCGGGGCATTTTTATATACCACTTGAAACCCATTGGCCACAAGAGCGAGTACGAAAGGTAATTGAAAAAGCCAACATAGAAACCGTCATTAGCTCAGTTGAGTTAGCGATTAACTTGCCTGAGAACATATGTTGCCTAATCGCTGAGGGGTCGCCAGTACAAAAGCCAGGAAAAGATTGGATACAACAAGTTAAGGCAATCAATTCAGCTGAGGCACTTGCCTACGTCATATTTACATCAGGCTCTACCGGTGAGCCAAAAGGAGTTGCGATAGCTCATAAAGGCGCTGTGAATACGCTAAGGGACATTAATGAACGCTTAAATGTCACCGAAAAAGATAAGGTTCTCGCAGTATCTGACTTAAGTTTCGACCTGAATGTGTATGATTTTTTTGGCATGCTGGCAGCGGGAGGAACGATCATTTTCCCAACAGCAGGGGAAGAGCGTGAGCCTTCACATTGGGCGCAATTGATAGAGCAACACAACGTATCAATATGGAACACGGTTCCAGCTTCAGCAGAGCTCCTTGTAAGTTATTTCGAATTAAATAACAAAGACGCGCAGGCACCAATTAGACATATGATGTTAAGCGGTGACTGGCTGCCTCCTAAGTTGCCAAATAGATTAAAACAATGCTTTCAAGGTGCTGGCAAGCCAGCCCAAATCCATAGCTTTGGGGGAGCGACGGAAGCGTCTATATGGTCTATTACCTACCCCATACATGAAGACTGTTCTGAATGGAAAAGCATTCCTTATGGTAAGCCCATGCTTAACCAATCGTTTTACGTGCTAAACCAAGAGCAAAAACTTCAACCTGTAGGCACAGAAGGTGAATTGTATATTGGCGGTGTAGGTGTTGCAGAGTGCTATTTTAACGATATCGAAAAAACCAACTACAGCTATATTATTCATCCTCAATTAAATCAACGACTATATCGCACTGGCGACTTAGGGCGGCTAATGACAGATGGCAATATTGAGTTTATTGGACGCGTTGATCACCAAGTGAAAATCAATGGTTTTAGAATCGAGTTAGGTGAAATTGAAAGCCACCTTAATAGCTTAACAGAAGTCAAAGAAGTAATTTGTCAGGTGATGACAAACCAACAGGGTGCCAAGGTTTTAAATGCTTATCTTGTCTCGACAAGTTGCAACGCTGAGCTCTCTATTCTTGAGCCTATATGTCGCAGTTACCTATTACAAAAGGTGCCTAGCTACATGCTTCCGGTTAATTATTTTCTGTTAGAAAGCATCCCCTTAACACCTAACGGAAAAGTAGATAGGAAAGCTTTACCAATTAAAGAGAATGACGAGGAAAACTTCCAGCAGCCAACTACAGAGATTGAGATCTTGCTGGCCAAAATTTGGCGCCAAGAAGTAGAAATTGAACGAATTGGAGTTCAGCAAAGCATTTATGAATTAGGCGTGGCGTCACTCAATGCGATAAAAATAGTCATGCAGATCAACACTATTTATCCTCACCTTGAGCTGCAGCTAAAAGATTTAATGCAACATTATACCATTGCATCACTGTCCGCATTTATAGAACAAAAGTTCATGGTTGGTGCTACTGAAGAACAAGAAAATATTGAAGAGTTGGAGTGGTAATTGTGAAGGCTGTTGTATTAATAAAGCATTTAAAAGATAAGGGAATAACGCTTTTCCTAAGTGATGGGAAATTAAAAAGCCAAGCAGCGCCTGGTGCGATTACCAAGGATATTGGCAGTCAAATCCGTGAAAGCAAAAACGAGTTAGTTGCTTTTTTGGCCTCTGAACAGGCGATTCCTCGTACCCAAAAAGACGAGTATGAACTGTCTTTTAGCCAGCAACGCTTGTGGTTTTTAGATAGGTTGGAAGGTCAAACATCCACGTACAATATGTCAATCGCCTATCAACTTAGGGGGATGATTCAGGTACAGGCACTAGAAGGCGCCTTAAATGATTTACTGAAGGCAAATCCCTCGCTTGCTGCCCAATTTTATGAAATTAATGGGCAAGCCAGTCAAGTTTTCCGCCAAGACATTGCAGTAAAATTGCAAACGATACAAGCTTATAACGTAGACGAGGAATTCATAAACAAGCAGTTAGCCGAAGAGGCCCAACGCCCTTTTAACCTTGCAAGCTCTCCGATGCTTAGGGCGCAGGTTTACCTACAAGCTGCTGATGTTTCAACCCTACAACTAACCTTTCATCACATTGCTGTTGATGGTTGGTCAATAGAGTTACTATTTGATCAGCTTGCTGCTTTCTATCAGGCCCGTGTAAACGAAAAAGTGTTAGTTGCCACAGAGCAACCTTCAGGTGGCCTACATTACGGTGACTATGCGGCTTGGCAGCAGGGATACTTTCAGGCAGGTGGATTTGACAGCTCATTAGAGTACTGGGCGCAGCGGTTGGCAAACAGCCCTGTTATGCATGCTCTGCCCACAACAAATAACAGGCCTGCAAAGCTTGGTACCAGAGGTGACAAGCAAGTTTACACTATTGATGCTGACTTATGGCGCAATGTGACCAACTTGGCTAAATCATCTCAAGTAACCCCCTATATTTTCCTTTTAACGGCATGGGGGAGCTTCTTACAGAAAGTAAGTAATCAGCAAGACGTTGTGATTGCAACACCCGTTGCAGGACGCAACAGGCAAGAGCTAGGTGCAGTGGTAGGGATGTTTGTCAATACACTACCTATTCGAATGACTGCAGGCTTTAGGTTGAGTTTTAAAGAAGCCTTAAGAGACGTAAAACAAGCCGTGATGAAGGACTTTCAGCACGATGAAGTGCCTTTTGACTTAATAGTTGAGTACTTGGGCCTCACGCGCAGCCTAAGCTTTTCTCCACTAGCGCAATTGTTATTTAGCTTTCAGGAAGCATATCCTAAAACGTTGACATTAAGTGGGTTAGAAACGTCAGTAAAACAACTTAATACCGGAACTGCTAAGTTTGAGTTGAGTTTAGAGGTTACACAAACAGGTTCAAGTGCTGACTTTTTGTGGGAATTTAATACGGACTTATTTTCAGATAAGCAAATAGCGCAATGGTCAGAGCAATTTTTTCACTATTTGAGCCAGCTTACTTTAGATGCAGATAAGCCATTAAGTGGCTATGACATTGTTACCCAAAATGAATATAAATATCTTACCCAGCATGTTAACCAAACTAAATCAGACTACATAAACGACAAGTGCATACATGAGGTATTTGAGCAACAGGCTGAAAAGCACCCTCAAGCGGTGGCCTTAGTTTTTGAAGAAAAACAGCTGACTTATGAAGCATTAAATAGTCGTGCCAATCAACTTGCCCACTACCTGAGTGAGCATAAAAATATTTCACACGATACATTAGTCGGGTTGTGTTTTGAACGCTCTATTGAAATGGTTATTGCTATTTTAGCTATTCTTAAGGCCGGAGGCGCTTATGTACCGTTAGATCCAGACTACCCGGAAGCGCGTCTAAAGTATATGTTAGACGATGCAGAGCTAGATACTGTTATTACCCTCAGTAGCCTAATTGATCAAACATCAGTTAAAAGGTCACAAGCAATTTGTTTGGATGATGCATGCTTAAAAGATGAGCTATCGCGTTTTTCGACAGATAACCCATCGGTAACCGATAAAAATTTACAAATCCACCATTTGGCCTATGTCATATATACATCAGGCTCAACAGGAAAGCCGAAAGGGGTGCTACAAACCCATGAAAACGTATGCCGGTTGTTTTTAACAACTGAAGGTGATTTTAAGTTCAGTGCTTCTGACACCTGGACATTATTTCACTCCATTGCGTTTGATTTTAGTGTTTGGGAGTTATGGGGCGGATTACTTTATGGTGGCAAGCTCGTCATTCCTAATTACGCATGCACTAGAGATCCCAAACAGTTTGCCACCCTGTGCCAAGCCCAAAATGTAACCGTTTTGAACCAAACACCAAGCGCTTTTAGCTCACTCTCTGAAGTTATACTAAAACAGAATATTGAGCTGCCTTATTTAAGGTGTGTTGTTTTTGGTGGTGAAGCGTTACAAGTAGAAAGCCTAATGCCATGGTGGGAGCGTTTTGGTGATCAGCAACCTACGTTAATTAATATGTATGGTATTACCGAAACAACCGTACATGTTACTTACAAGCCATTAAGTAAGGCTGACGTAACCCCCGCATCTGTCGGCAATAAATTGGCTGATCAGACCATATATTTGTTAGATAACCATAAAAAGCTAGTGCCAAAAGGCACCGTTGGTGAAATATATGTCGGGGGAGCTGGGCTCGCTAGAGGGTACCTAAATAAACCGGAGATCACGCAAGAAAGGTTTATACCTGATCCATTTACTGCCAAGGTTGATGCGAGGCTGTACAAGTCAGGTGACTTGGCCAGATACCTTGATAATGGCGAACTTGAGTTTATTGGTCGTGCAGATGAGCAGATAAAAATTCGGGGGTTTCGAATTGAGCTCGGAGAAATAGAGCACCAACTGGCAGAATGTGATGGAGTAGACTCCAGTTTAGTGTTAGTGAAGGAAAACTACGCTGGTGAAAAGTCACTTGTTGGCTACGTGAAGCTAAACACCCCATGTCATGTGGAGGAAGAGTCCAGCGCTATTGTCCAGCAAATAAAAAGTGCAATTGCATTGGTGTTACCTAACTATATGCTGCCACCAGTAATCATGATTGTGAATGAGTGGCCACTCACGGCAAATGGTAAAGTTGACAAACAAATGCTTCCCGAGCCGGCGCAATCGATACTGCAAACAACCTCAAAGCATGAATTCAAAGCACCGCAAACAGATAAAGAGCAGATTTTAGTTAATGCCTGGTCTGAAGTACTTAACCTGGATTCAGATAAAATAAGTACGCTTGCAAACTTTTTCGAGCTTGGCGGGCATTCACTACTTGTCGTAAAGCTGGTTTCGGCTATTCAAAAGCAAGGATGGGAACTTACTGTTCAGTCTGTATTTGGTGCCGCAAACTTAACTGAGTTGGCTGAAGAGCTTAAGCCTGCGAACCAATTTGACGTCTATCAAACCCCGGCGAGTGCGATCCCAGAAAGTTGTGAAAATATTAGTCCTCACATGTTGCCGCTTATCGATTTAACGCAGCAGGAAATTGACCATATTGCGAGCCAAATCCCTGGTGGCATGCCATGTATCAAAGACATCTACCCGCTAACCCCGCTTCAAGAAGGTATGTTGTATCACCACATGCTAGCCCCAGAAGATGATCCCTATGTAATAACGACTTACTTGCGCGTAAATAGTCGAGCTTCATTTGAAAAATTGGTGGCAGGGCTGAACTTTGTTATACAACGGCATGACGCACTAAGAACCGCCTTTTTCTGGAATGAATTAGACACGCCTGCTCAAGTTGTACAGCGTAGTGCGTCAATACCAGTGCAATGGTTACAGGCTGTGAATGGGCAAGATGCATTAGTTGTTTTAAAGCAAAACATCATCACCAGCATGGACTTAGCCATAGCACCATTGTTTCACCTTGCCGTTGTAGAAACAGCACAAGCTGAGCATTATGTTAAGTTAACTTGGCATCATTTAGTTGATGACAATACCAGCCTAAATATTATTGTAGATGAGTTGTCAGCTTGGTTTAAGGGGGATACAGAAACGTTACCCAGCCCTATCCCATATAGGGAAGCCGTTGGGCAAATACAGCACCATCAGAAGCATACCGATGCAACTTGCTTTTTTGAGGCAATGCTAAGTGATGTGTCAGAGCCTACAGCGCCTTTTGACCTACTTAGTGTTAATCAAAAAGTACAAGCAACAGAGCTAGCTGCCGCGTTATCATTCGATTTATCAGCGCAAATACGCCAATGGACTAGTGAAAATCATTGTAGCCCAAGTGCATTTTTCCATGCGGTTTGGGCACTTGTTATATCTGCGTGTTGCAGTAAAGAACAGGTGGTTTTTGGAACGGTAATGTCTGGCAGGCTGCAAGGCTCACAATGGGCCGAGCAAATGGTTGGCCTATTGATAAACACGCTGCCAATAAAAGCGCAATTGAACAACCAAAGCGTGCTGTCGCTGGTTAATACCATCAGTAAATCTATTCAGAATTTAATTGCTTATGAGTATACACCGCTAACACAAGCCCAGAGCTGCTGCGATATTGAGGGCGATGCCCCATTATTTAGCTCAATCATTAATTGCCGTTTTAGTTTTGAAAATCAGCCAGTACGGGATGCCAACAATGAGTTTACTTTTTTAGAAGCACACGAGCGCACAAACTACCCACTTGGGTTATCAGTTGATGATATAGATAACACGTATCACCTGACATTAAATGTAGATAGTAGCGTTAATGGTAAGCGTGTGATGAGTTATGTTACAACAGCTGCGTCTAGGCTTATGACTGCTCTATTACAAGCGCCTGAACAAGCTGCTAACACTTTGTCGGTAATACCAGACACTGAACAGCATCAATTAATAAGCGCTTTCAACAATACGGCTTGCCCATACTCGCAAGAGGCACTGATCCATGAGTTGTTTGAACAGCAAGTTGAAAAAACACCTGACAATATCGCCCTAGTGTTTGCTGAAACTGAACTTACTTATCAGCAATTAAACACAAGAGCTAACCAATTAGCATGTGGCATTCGTAATCAGTATGAAGTTCGTTATGGTGAGAGCTTAAAGCCAGATACATTTGTTGCTCTATACCTAGAGCGAAATGTTGAGCTGATTATAAGTATTCTCGCAGTATTGAAAGCTGGTGGGGCATACTTGCCTATCTCACCCAATGACCCGCAAAAGCGTGTGCAATATATATTACAAGATACACAAGCGCCTATCTTACTAACCCAATCAAAATTTACTGAGCAGCTAAGTCAGGTCACTGAGATGAACTCATCTCAAGCGGAATTATTGGTTGTTGATGAGCCAAGTGTGTTTGGCTCACATAGCGAGGACAACTTACCCAGATGTGGGGAGCCAAGCCAACTGGCCTATGTTATTTATACTTCTGGTACAACTGGCCAGCCCAAGGGGGCAATGTTAGAGCACAGAGGGATCGTTAACCTGATCGAGCATGATATCAAAACTTTTGATATCAGCTTTGGCGAACGTATTATGCATGTTCTTCCAATGCAGTTTGATGCAGGCGGACAAAGCTTATTCCACGGCCTATGTGCAGGGGCCCAGGTTCACTTTGTTGACGCTAAAATTGATCTAACCCAGTTTATGGTATCGCACGATATTAACTATTGTGCGATGACCCCTGCGTTATTAGGGGCTCAGGTGGTACGCCAAATCCCATCGTTAAAAGTCATTATGGTGGGTGGGGACAACTGCACAAAAGACCTGGTTAATACCTGGACCCAGCAGTGCCAGCTATATAATCTTTACGGCCCAACTGAATGCTCAATCGTGACTACCATGAAAGAGGTTAAGCACAATGAAACCCCTGTGATTGGTGGCCCAGTCGCGAATACCCAAGTGTATATTCTTGATCAGCAATTAAAACCAGTGCCTATTGGGGTTACTGGTGAGTTATATATATCAGGTGTCGGATTGGCAAGGGGATATCACAATAAGCCCGAACTTTCCAAAGAAAAGTTTATAGAAACCTCTTTGCCAGGCGCTCCATTTAGCCGCTTATATCACTCAGGTGACAGGGCGCGTTGGCTTGAAAATGGAGAGTTAGCATTTGCAGGTCGTAAAGACCACCAAGTAAAAATACGTGGGTTTCGCATTGAAGTGCAAGAAATTGAGCATCACTTATCAGCAATTGAAGATGTCTCAGAAGCTTATGTGAAGGCAAGGGGTAAAGCAAAAGCTAAACAGCTTGTCGCCTACGTGACACTCAAAGGAAAGGCTTTAAATACAAAACATTCAAGAGAAAATATGGTGGCCAATCTAACAGGCTATTTAGGCAAGCATTTGCCAAGCCATATGTTGCCATCCCATTACGTCTTTTTGGACAAAATGCCACTAACAAATAACGGTAAGTTGGATGAAAAAGCTCTGCCAGAACCTGAGCTTAACCAGTTGGTACTGGAACAGCAATTACCAACCAGTGCACTTGAAATTGCACTATGTGAGCTTTGGCAACAAGTTCTTGGAATTGAAAAAGTAGGCTTAACCGATAATTTCTTTAACCTTGGCGGTGATTCAATATTATCTATACAACTTGTATCAAGGGCAAATAACCAAGGCATTTCGTTAAGCGTCAAGTCACTTTTTGATAACCCAACAGTTACTGAGCTTGCAAAAGTCGTTCGCTTTGAGTCAGTTAATGTAGGGCTGCAAGAGGCGGTGACCGGCAATATGCCGTTATTACCTATCCAGCACTTTTATTTTGATAAAAACACTGAGCAACCTGAACACTTCAATCATTCACTACTACTTCATGTTCCAGCTGACTTAACTGAAGCACATTTGTCGAAGATTGTTGATGCACTATACCAACGCCATGATGCATTACGGCTAGTATTCAATCAAGGCGAGGATGGCCACTGGCAAGCGCTGCACACCCCGCTTACTAAAGCGTTTTTAGATGATAGCCTTTCCTGCCAGGTAAGGCCTGAAAGCCAAGCGTGGGAAGTGTGGATTGAAGCTCAGTGTGGACAGTGGCAGCAGAACTTCGACCTTCAAAATGGCCCGTTATTTAAAGCCGTCTTGTTACAGGAAGGAGAGGAACCTCGAAGCGAAAAACGGTTGTTTTTATTGTTCCACCATTTAGTAATTGACGGGGTTTCTTGGCGGATTATATTAGATGACTTGCATCTTGCATATAAGCAGCTAAGTAAAGGTGATGATGCCAGTGTTGCATTACCAGGAAAAACCGCGTCTTATCAAGCCTTTGTAAGTGACCTTGTCGATTCCTCAAACAAGGAAGAAATTATAGATGAGCTCGAATATTGGCGAGCACAAAATCGAACATTTAATTTACCATCCGAACATAGCGTTTCAGGCAACCCAATGATTGCTACCACACAAAAGGTAAGCTTTACACTGGATAAAGCCGAAACCGAATTGTTGCTGCAGCTATCTAACTCAACGTATCGCACACATATCAATGAGCTGCTGCTATCAGGAGTGCACCTTGGCTTGTGCCGTTGGGGGGGCTTAGATAGCGTTAAGTTTATATTTGAAAGTCATGGCCGGGATGTGCCATTTAGCGACCTGGATATCAGTCAAACACTGGGCTGGTTTACAAGCTTCTATCCTGTTTACATCGAACAGGCAAGTGAGGGGCAGGACATACAAGCGCACCTTAAACAGGTCATTCTGAAGGTTAAGGAAACATTAAGGGCCATTCCTAACAATGGTTTAGGCTACGGCTTATTGAAGTACAACCATAATGAAGCGGATGCACAACTTAGTCATGATTATCAGTCTGTAGCATTTAACTACTTAGGTGTGTTTGATGCCGACAAGCAAATGGCATCGCTTGGCAGCAACAGCTTTAGTGAAGCTAAAGAAGGCCGAGGCGAACACCAAAGTGGGCGGCACCCTCGTTGGCATAAATTGGGGTTAAATGGCTGGGTTAAACAAGATCAGCTGAGCTTCACGCTTGATTATAGCGCCCTTGAATATAGCAAACACAATATACAAGGCCTAGTAAAGGAGCTGGAACAAGGGATGCTTGATGTTATTGCCCATTGCCAACAAGCTCAACCTTGCTTCACGCCATCGGATTACCCACTAGCCAATGTTAAGCAAACAGAGTTGGCAAAATGGCAGCATCAATTTCCAGATATGCAAGACCTCTATCCGGCTACTCCTATGCAGCAAGGGATGATTTTTGAAACGCTTAAAGAGCCAAAAGCCTATATGCTGCATCAGGATATTGTGTTTAGTGCAAATACCAGTTTTAACGCAATGCAAGAAGCATGGTCAGAAGTAATGGCACGCCATTCCATAATGCGTACGCGATTTGTGGGCATAGAAAGCGCCAATATACACCAAGTTGTTTTACCAACCGGGCAATTTGAGTGGCATCAGTTTGACTGGTCTGGATTAACTTTAGAAATACAAGATACAAAGTGGGAAGAAGCTATTGAGCAGAACTATAAAAGGGGCTGCGACTTTACCCTTGAGCCGCTTACCCGCATCTATTTGGCACAACTTTCATCTACTCGTTGGAGGTTGCTATTCAGTCAGCACCACTGCCTGTCTGACGGTTGGAGCCTGCCCATTATTTTAGGTGAAGTGTTTAGTCTTGCAGAGAATAAGTCTGACGGTAATAACTATCAACTTCTTCCTGTTACAGACTACAAGCAGTATATTGATTGGTATTTCAAGCAAAACCAGCAACAAGGGTTACAGTTTTGGCAAGGAAAGCTTGAGAACGTGACTCAGCCTTGCTTATTGATGCCACCAGAAGATGAAAGCGGTCTGCGGGAATATTGTGAGAAAGTCATTACCTTTGACGTAGCCCTTAGCCAAAAGTTAAACCACTTCTGCAGAGCGCGCAGTACGACACTCAATACTGTTATGCAAATGGCTTGGTCGTATCTGTTAAGTCAATATACGCAATCCGATGACGTGGTGTTTGGCACCATAGTCTCTGGTCGTGACTGTGATGTTGACGGCATACAAACCATGGTAGGGCTGTTTATCAATACCTTACCATTGGTTGCTCATCTCGGCGTAACACAAACCATTGAAAGCTATTTGCAAACGCTACAAAAGCAGCAGCTTGAATGTAACCAATATAATTATTTGCCTCTGAATGACGTTTGCATGCAAGCGAAAAATGCAGGCATTAAATCGGGTGAGCGTCTATTTGATACCTTGCTTGTAACCGAGAACTACCCTACTGGTGAAGCACTTAGCTCCTCTCAGGCGTTAACCAAAACTAAAATTGAGCAGGTAAGCGCCAAAGAGCATATCGACTTTGGTTTGTCGGTCGCAGTCGTGCCTGACGAGGAGTTTTGGGTGCGCTTTAGCTACAAAAGTGGCGAATATTCGACAACGCTCATCAATCAAATATCTCAACATTTCAAGGCAATTATCAACAGCATTGTAAGCCAAACGGATTCTGCTGCTTTAGTTGGTTCACTCGAAATGCAACAAGACGAAATTGATGACAAACCGTTAATGAGTGCGCTGATAGATGAACTAAATGACCTAAGTGAAGCGGAAGTAGCTGAGCTATTAATGACAGAAGAAAAATTATAAGAAGTATGAATATGGAAAATAACAAAAAAGACATGCTAAACAAGTTAAATCAATTGTCGCCTGCGCAGCGCCAGGCGTTATTGAGCAAGGTTAAGCGTCAAAAGGAAAATCAACAAGATGAGTTAGATGCGCAAGCGTTATTCTCGCAAGCGTCAACGATTACCGAATTATTTGAGAAAGCTGCTGAGACGTACCCAGAAAAAACAGCTTTAGTTTTGGGTGACGAACAAGTCAGTTTTGACGAGCTAAATAGACGGGCCAACCAGCTTGCACATTTTATAAAGCAACAGGCGCTACCGCCAGAGAGCTTAATTGGCTTAATGTGTGACCGTTCCATCGAGCTGATAGTCGCCATTTTAGCGATCCTAAAAGCTGGCGCTGCCTATGTTCCTCTCGATCCTAACAACCCCAAAAGTCGTCTGTTATATATTGCTCGAGATAGCCAATTAAAGCTAATTTTAACGCAAGAAGGCGTATCTGACATTTTGGCCGATGATAACAAAGAGTATGAGCTTGTTAGCCTGAACCTGCCTCAGGTCAAAGAGCAGTTAGCTTCGCTACCAGAGCAAAACATAAGTGTTCCCCCTTCCGAGAGTCGCAATACTGGAAGCTCCCTTGCTTATATTATTTACACATCCGGTTCTACCGGCCAGCCAAAAGGGGTAATGGTTGAGCACAATAATGTAGTGCGTTTATTTAATTCCTGTAATGCCCATTACCAGTTTAGTGAGCAAGATGTGTGGGTTCTGTTTCATTCATACGCTTTTGATTTCTCGGTGTGGGAAATTTTTGGTGCGCTGTTATATGGGGGGACGCTCGTCATTGCCACTCAAGAGGCATGTCGTTCACCAGAGCAAATACAAGACTTACTGATACAAAATAAGGTGACAGTATTAAATCAAACCCCCACAGCTTTTTATAACCTGATGCCTTATTTTATCAAGGGTATAGCGGCTAATAGACTGCGTTATATTATTTTTGGTGGAGAAGCGCTAGAACCGAGCAAGCTAACACCAATGTTTGATTGCTTTGCGGATAACCCTGCACTTAAAGCACCCGAAATAATTAACATGTATGGCATCACAGAAATAACGGTTCATGCAAGTTATTATCGCGTTACACCTGACGATTGTAATAAGCGCTCAAGCCCGGTTGGCAAGCTGTTAAATGATCTTAAGGGCTTTGTATTTAACCAGTCTTTACAAGCCGTGCCTGACCTGGTTGCTGGTGAATTATATATTTCAGGCGCAGGGGTGACACGAGGCTACCTGCACAGAAACGAGTTAACAGCAGAGCGATTTGTGCAGCACCCCACTCAGCCGGGCTTAAGGCTGTATCGCACAGGTGACCTGGTAAAACGTATGCCAGGTAGTGAGTATCATTATGTAGGACGGACAGACCAACAGGTTAAAATTAGGGGCTTTCGAATTGAGTTAGGGGAAATTGAGTCAGCGCTTACCCAATTGCGAGGTATTTCAGCGGCAGTGGTTAACCCATTTGAAAACGCAGACGGGGATAAAAACCTTGCAGCATATTTAGTGCCACCTAACAAGACGAGCGATAAGCAGCATGACATTGATGAGATTGTTCAGCACCTGAATAAAACATTGCCTCACTATATGATCCCGGTCACATTTCAATATTTGGATGCACTGCCTTTAAACCAAAATGGTAAAGTTGAACGTAGTGCTTTACCAAAACCTGAGCAGGTTCAAGTTGCTCAGAAGGAATACGAGGCACCATCTTCCAAAGCGGAAAAAGCGATCGCTGATGCTTGGCATAGTGTACTTGATATTGAGCAGGTTGGTATTCACGACCACTTTTTTGACTTAGGTGGGGACTCGATCAAGTCGTTAGCCGTAGTGAGTAAAGTGCGTGAATCAGGACTGGGGATCAATGTAGCTGACTTATTCGCTTACCCTGTGCTGGAGTCCTTAGCCGCTTGTATTCAAAAGCAAGTGCCGCAAGCCTCTTCGAAAATAATGGAGCCTTTTTCACTCTGCCCCGACAGCGATAAAACAAAGCTACCTCCGAATGTTATCAATGCCTACCCAATTTCTAAACTCCAAGAAGGGATGATTTTCCATTATGACAGCCAAGTTAGCTCAGGCAGCGTTGAAACGAAAGGCTTGTACCATAACGTCTCCCGGATCAGTTTAGATACTTCGATTGATATTGCCGCATTTAAAACAGCACTTGCTCGTTTGGTATCACGACATGACATTTTGCGTACCAGCTTTCATATGCAGGGCTTCAGTATCCCATTGCAACTTGTGCACCAGCAAATTGAATTACCGCTGAGTTACACCGACTTGAGTATGTTTGATACAAAAGAGCAACAGGAGCTTTTAGACCTAGCCTATACCCAAGCACTTACCAAGCGACTTAATGTTGAATTGGCTCCTTTGTTTAGCGTGCATGTACACCGTTTGTCTAGCCAAAAATCTGAAATGACCTGGGTGGAGCATCATGCATTGCTGGATGGCTGGAGCGTGGAGATCTTATTTAAGGAGCTATCTGAGCTTTATCAGGCCGAACTGGAAAAGCGTGAAGCACAATTAGCTGATACACCCCAATATGTAAACTTTATCGCAGCGGAGCAAGAGGCAATTGCTAACAGCGCTAACACCCAGTTTTGGCGTGACTATTTGCAAGACGCTGAGTTTGCATCTTTGCCTGCACCTGACCAAGTAAGTAAAAATAAACGTACCAGCATTACCCATTCATTTGATGAGGCATTGACAAGTGCGTTAGAACAGTTGGCAAAACAACTAAAAGTGTCCTTAAAGTCAGTGGCGCTCGCAGCCCACATGCATGTACTGAAAACCTTTACAGGCGAAGATGACTTGATTACAGGCCTGAGCCTTCATGGTCGGCCTGAACTAGAGAATAGTAGTCAAAGCCTAGGCTTATTTGTAAGCGTTTTGCCCTTTAGGTTAAAAGTGGAGCAGGAAAGTTGGCAGCAGCTTATCACGGCGGTGAGCCAAGGGGAGCAAAGAATTTGGCAGCAAAGGCACTTCCCATTGAGCCGTATCCTGGAAGCCTCAAACCAAACAGCGTTATTTAATTATTCTTTTAACTTTTTGGACTTTACAACGGTTGCCCACGACTCAAGCCAACACTTAAACAAGGTTCAAGCAGTTAAAGCACATACGGCAAACGAATTTAAACTCTCAGTTAACTTCAACCGAGCAGAGGACAAGTGTCTGCAAATTGGCATGACATGGGATCAGAGTGCGTTTTCGGATGGGCAAATAGAGCAGCTGCTTCAGTATTATGAAACCACGCTACGTGTAATGACTTTGACGCCTGAAACCGCTTTATACGCTCTCAGTCAGGAAGATGAAACCAAGCTCTTGGCGTTTAACAGTAAGCCATCACTAGACCTAGGAAGTCATTCAGTTTGTGAAGTGTTTAAGCAGCACGCGGCGCAAGTGCCTGACAAGTTGGCAGTTCGCTTTGCTGAAACTCAGCTGACCTACAGGCAGCTGGAAGATAAAAGTAATCAATTTGCAAACTATTTAACCCAGCAAGGCGTGTTACTAGGCAATAGGGTTGCTTTAGTTACTTCACGCTCTTTGGACATGATTATTGCAATATTAGGCATTATTAAAACGGGGGCCTGTTATGTACCCATTGACGTTAGGTACCCAGTACCTCGTATTAAGCAAATGTTACAAACCAGTGACGCTAACTACATGCTCTACGAGGCTGGCTTTGCTGATGACTTAGCAATTGATAAAGCAAACAGTAGCGAGTTAAGTAATGCGATTGCAAAAGCGGGCCTACTTTCAGGTGAATATGCCAGTAAAGACAGTACTTCGAGCTTATTGAATATCATCTTTACGTCGGGCTCTACAGGTGTGCCTAAAGGCGTTGAGGTTACCCAAAATGGGCTGCTCAGGCTACTGAAGAACCAGTCTGTCCGTCAACTACCAAAGAATGACATGGTCATGTTGCATTTATCTGCATTAGCATTTGATGCCGCAACGGAGGAGATCTGGCTTCCTCTGTTAAGTGGGGGAGAGCTCGTTATCTACCCTGAACAGCACATTGACTTGAACAAGCTTAACCAGGTAATAAAAGCAAATAATATAAACACCGCATTTCTAACCGCCGCATTGTTTGAAAGGTGGGTTGAGCAGTTACCTTACGGTAAAACAGGGTTAAGCTACCTGACAGTAGGTGGGGACGTATTAAACCCAGTTTCAGCAAGCCGACTTTACCAAAAAGACCCCACCATTAAGCTATTTAATGGTTATGGACCAACTGAAAATACGGTTTTTAGTACGTTTTTTCATGTTCCGGAGTCGGTTGATAGCCGGTACGCTATTTCACTTGGAACACCGCTGGATAATACTTTTGCCTATGTATTGGATAAGGAGCAGCGTTTACTACCTGTGGGTGCGCCTGGTGAGTTGTATTTGGCGGGTGATGGGCTGGCTAATGGCTATTATGAGAACCAAGCTCAAACAGATGACAAGTTTATTGAGCTTCAACTTCGGGCGGGGGAAGAAAAGCCTAAGCTATATAAAACAGGCGATCAGGTTTTCTGGAATCAGTCGGGTAAGCTCAACATGCTTGGCCGGATTGATAATCAAATAAAGTTACGAGGCTTTAGGATTGAACCAGGCGAATTAGAACGTGTACTTGAAAGTCACCCGGATGTTAACCACGCCGCTGCGATCTTGCATTACGACGAGCAAGGTAAAAAGTTAATTGCCTTTGTTTCTGGTGGCTTGCCTACAGAAATAGGTGAAACCAACTTCCTTATGAAGAAGTTTCTAAAAGCACGCTTACCCCATTACCTAGTCCCTTCTTTGGTTATAGGTATTGAAGACATCCCCCTTACAGTAAACGGAAAAGTTGATCGTAATGCGCTAAAAGAATATTCAATAACTTCAGCATTGAATGCGATACCAGCAACAGAATTAGTCACACCTTCTACTGAAACAGAAGAGAAGTTACTGTCTATCTGGATTAATGAAATTAAGAGCCAGTCAATTGGTGTGGAGTGTAACTTCTTTGACTTAGGAGGGGATTCACTCAGCGCCACGCGGCTTGTAAGTGTCATTAATCAGGAACTCAATATCAGCCTTGCTCTTAACCAGGTCTTTGAACATCAAACGATAAAAGAGTTGGCGCAATATATAGACGTTAATTTCCGTAACACTACCGAAGCGATGGAATCTCTCGTTTTTTAAATTAAATATACTGGCGCTTACATTGCTAACTGGACATTTTTAATGCGGCGAAGTCCCAACATTTAAAGGGTAACAACATGATAATAAAAGGGTTAAAGCGATACTGGAAACTATTGCCTTTATTTATAATTGGCAGCATAACCAGTGCTGTGAGTTCATTATGGCTTATTTCAGCAATACAAAATGAGGTAAAGCTTGCTGGTGAAAGCGTTGATAACCTCCAACGCCTTTCTTTTTATGTCTTAGGTGCCATAGCCGTAATGGTGGGGGGGTTCATTGCTCAACAAAGTGTCACCATATTTAGCACAAATACAGTGAGAAGTTTACGAAAAACACTTTCCTCACACCTGTTAGCGATGCGGTATAGCGAGTTGGAAAAGTTAGGTCCCCATAAGCTTCAGGCAACATTGTCTACGGACGTCAACCGACTGTCCTCTGCGATGCTGATCTTTCCTGCATTATGTTTCAATAGCATCTTGGTTATTTTGTGCTTTGGGTATCTGGCCTATTTATCCTGGCAATCATTTTTAATTCTAATCAGCGTAATAGGCTTAGGTTTATTAGTCACAAACTTAATCATGTCCCGTGCGACAGGTTTTTTCAATCACATACGAGATCAAGAAGATGGCTTGTATAAAAGCTATCGTGGCCTGACTGAGGGAGCAAAAGAGCTCAATTTAAACCCTTCAGGAAAGCAATACTTCCTTGAGAACGAAATTAACCCGACCATTAATGATATTCGTGCTCTCGAAATTAAAGGGCAGACACTCTTTAATATCAGCAACAACTGGACAAACATAATTATCTTTCTTGCGTTAGGGGGGGTTGTATTCTCATCAGCTATTTTTAATCACTTACCACTGGATATCATGGTGGCTTACGTATTTGTAACCATCTACCTTATTGGCCCGTTAGGTATGATGATCAGTTCTGTTGAAGAGTGCGTTAGAGGCGTCGTGGCCTATAAAAAGATATTGTCTCTTGGTATTGACTTGTCATCAGATAACGATCCCCAATTGGTCTCTGAAACATGCGACGCAACACAGCAAAACTGGTCTAAGCTGGCTGTGAAGGAATGTAGCTTTCACTATGAAACCGATAATCTAGACGACACCCAATTTGTTGTTGGCCCTTTAAACTTTAGTGTTGAACGAGGAGAAGTGTTATTTGTTATTGGTGGTAATGGTAGTGGCAAGTCGACGTTTGCTAAGCTTGTTACCCAGCTCTACCAACCGCAGCAGGGTAAACTGGAGCTTATAACTAGCACTGCGAGTGATACTTCTCAGAAACAGTTACGTGTTGCCGCAATTTTTTCTGACTTCTTTTTGTTTGACTGGTTTGTTGATCAGCACGGCAACCCAGCCGAAAAAAGTGTCGTTGATAATTACTTAAAGCGCCTTTCACTAGATACAAAAGTGACATACAAAGAGGGACGCATTTCAACGACCGAACTCTCCTCTGGCCAACGAAAGCGTCTTGCGTTAATTCAAGCCTTGATACTAGACCCTGATATTTACCTATTTGATGAGTGGGCCGCAGATCAGGATAGCTATTTTAGGGAGTTCTTTTATCGAGAGTTGTTACCTGAATTAAAGCAACTAGGAAAAACCGTCATTGCCATTAGCCATGATGACTTATTTTTCGACGCCGCTGATCGCATCATTAAATTTGATCAAGGCCATATACAAGAAACACTTTCTAACTCTCCTGTAAATCCAAAGACAATTGAACCACTTATTCAAAGGGAGGCGTAATGAAAAAAATAAAACTAAACGCACTCGACCAATCTCCTATTTTTACGGGTCAAACTGCCGTTACATCGATCAACCGTTCAATTGCCTTGGCAAAACAAGTAGAGGAAATGGGCTTTCATCGATATTGGTTAGCAGAGCACCATAACCAGAAAGGGTTTGCCAGTGCTAGCCCTGAACTTATGGCCGCTAAAATAGGCGCTGAGACTTCTACAATTCGGGTTGGAACAGCAGGCATCCTTGTTGGCCATTATGCCCCTTTAAAAGTTGCAGAAACGGCTAAAATGTTATCAACCCTTTGTGAGGGGCGCTTTGACTTGGGGGTTGGCCGATCTCCCGGTGCGGTACATGGCGCACTCCAAGCATTGGGTGAGCATGAGTTTAGTCCTTCCATTATTAATGCAAAGCAGGATGAAGTTTATGCTTACCTTAACGATGAAAAAACCGTTTACGCATCTCCTGAAGGAGCGCCTCAGCTTGAATGTTGGGTACTAGGCGCAGGTCCTGGTTCGGCACTGTATGCGGCAGAAAGGGGGATTAGTTATGCTTATGCGTCCTTTGCAAACCCGAAATTGGCGAAACAATCGATTCAGGCTTACAGGGAAAGCTTCAAACCTTCCGCATTTTTAAAGGCTCCAGCTGTTAACTTGGCCGTTGCAGCATATTGCGCCGATACAGAGGACAAGGCGAAACGCATGAGTCTAAGTTCTGTCGCCTGGAGTATGCTTGCCGAGAAAGGGGGTCACAATATCCCATTCCCATCCATGGCAGAAAGTGAAAAGTTGATTGAGGTATCAAAAGATCCTGAAGTTGAGTCGAAAATGAATGACACCTTGATTGTTGGCAACCAGTCGCAAGTGAGTGAAAAGCTAACCCAGCTGATTGAGGAGCTTGAGCTGGATGAGCTAACGCTATTAACTGTTACCGAAACTGCTGAAGATTTACTAAAGCACTATCAATTGATCGCTGAAGGTCTGGCAATATGACCACACTTAATTACCTTAATTTAATCACAGTTTTTAAAACGGATATTTTGTAGTATGAATTTTCAAGCATTAGTTAATTTTTTAAATGATAAAAAAGTGGCACTTGAAGTAGCCGATGATCAGCTAAAGGTACATGCAGCAAAGGGGTGCATTACCCAAGGCGTGGCAAATGCCATTACAGAACATAAAGCCCAATTATTGGAACACGTTAAATCGAGTACGATGCAAAATCAGATGATACGTGTCACCAAAGAAGAGAAGGCCAGCGGTGTTCCACTTTCATTTGCGCAACAAAGGTTATGGTTCATTAACAAGCTAAAAGGATCTAATACGAGTTATCACGTTCAAGGCGGCTTTAAGCTGGTTGGCCCTTTAAATGTTGAAGCATTAACTCATGCTTTTAAAACGGTTATCGAGCGTCATGAAAGCCTAAGAACCGTTTTTATTGAGCGTGATGGGGAGCCTTTACAAGTCGTAAAGGAGTCATTTAATTTTGCGTTGAACATTAAAGAGATGGCGTCCTCTAAGAGTGAGATTAATGGGGAGCTTCTGGACGAGGCAACTAAGCCATTTAATCTCACAGAAGACCTAATGTTGCGGGTCTTGCTAATAAAACAATCTGAAAACGAAAGTTTACTATTGTTCACAATTCATCATATTGCCACAGATGGTTGGTCTGTCAGTGTCATGCTGCAAGAGCTAAATTCGCTTTACCGTGCGTACAACAATAATCAGATAAATCCTCTACCTGAACTTGCATTTCAATATGTAGACTTTGCCAATTGGCAACGTAACTCCATTAAAGTTGAAGCATTGGATAAGCAGCAAGCATACTGGAAGGACGCCATGGCTGATGCGCCCGAAGTCCATAGCTTACCGTTAGACTACCCTCGTCCTTCTCGGCTATCCCAAGATGGCGCCTTGTACCAGCATTCTCTGAATGGCAAGCTAACGACTGCGATCAAGGACTTATGCCAGTCTCAGCAATGTACCTTGTTTATGTTATTGCAAGGCGCCTTTGCACTGTTGCTAAACCGTTGGAGTAACGAAAAAGATATTGTGATGGGGACGCCCGTCGCCAATCGCACCCAAGCTGAGTTTTTCCCCCTCATTGGTTTTTTTGTCAATACCCTTGTACTACGTACAAAGCTAACAGGAAACCCAAGTTTTATAGAATATATTCAGCAAGTTAAGGTGAATTTATTAGATGCTTATGCCAATCAGGATGTGCCTTTTGATACCCTTGTTGAAATACTGAACCCAGCGCGAAGCGAGAGTTTAACCCCCCTTTTTCAGATCATGTTTTCTTTGCAAAACAACCAAATACCCGACTTTGATTTTGATGGCTTAACATTTACACCGCTTACTGAAAACATGCGCATAGCTAAATTTGATATCACCTTGAATATTGAAGATAAGGGCGGGCGGTTAAATTGTGACTGGGAGTACAACCCTAAGTTGTTTTCAAGTTCGACTATAGGTGCATTGGCGAGTGCTTTTGAGGTGCTGTTAAGCCATATCACCGTGTCGCCAGAGAGCCCTGTCTTGTCACTACCACTTGTTTCAGTTGCGCAGCGGCAACATATGCAGCAAGAGGCAAGAGCAGATCGTCAAACGGCAATTGACCCAAGCTTAAGTATAATTGGGACATTTGAATCATTTGCCCGTAAGTCTCCGGATGCGCCTGCAATCACCTCTGAACAGGGCGCTTTAAGCTATGCTGAACTAAACGCTAAAGCTAACCAGCTGGCACACTACCTCATTCAACAGGGAGTTGAGCCAGGCGAGTT
The DNA here is from genome assembly GCF_030407535.1 of Pseudoalteromonas sp. APC 3224. Taxonomy (GTDB): domain Bacteria; phylum Pseudomonadota; class Gammaproteobacteria; order Enterobacterales; family Alteromonadaceae; genus Pseudoalteromonas. The sequence goes on from NZ_JASDDF010000044.1 coordinate 26,016, forward strand.
GGTTGGCGTCAGTTTTACTCGTTGCCCTGATCTCATTGTTTCAATATTAGCGATTTTAAAGGTAGGTGCTGCATATGTACCATTTGACCCCAACTATCCTGAAACACGCTTAACCTATATGTTAAAAGACTCAGGGGTAAAGGTTGTACTTTCGCAACAAGCGATTGCAAATAAGCTTCCACTGAGCAGCAACCAACAGCTATGTATTTGTGTCGATGATATTCAGGTGTTGATGGCGTTACTTGCTGAACCTGTTACTGATCTAAACATCACTGAGATTAACTCACAGAGGGTGGCTTATATTAACTATACCTCTGGTTCGACGGGGCAGCCTAAGGGCGTAATGGTTACCCAGTTGGGGGTATTGCGCCTAGTGCTTGACGCCGGTTACGTTGCACTCAATGAACATACCAAGATGCTTCAAGTTTCCTCTATCAGCTTTGATGCGACAACATTTGAGGTATGGGGGGCGCTGTTAAATGGCGGGCAATTAATCCTCTACCCGTCAGACTATATCGATATCCAAATACTAAATAAGCTTATCTTACAACGTAAGGTCAACACCGTGTGGCTTACCTCAGGCCTATTTGAGCAATGGGCGAGTGCATTAGATGAATCATCTGATTCCGCAGAACAGGGTTGGGCAGATTTACGGGTGCTTTTTGGCGGTGACGTGACTTCGCCGTATGCAATTCAAAAGGTGCTTAAAGCCTTGCCAGGAATGCAGGTTATTAATGGTTATGGCCCAACAGAAAATACCACATTTACCACTTGCCATACAGTGAGTAGTGATTTTGAACCCATCAATATTTTACCTATTGGAAAGCCGATAAATGGTGTTGAGTTATGGGTTTTATCTTCCGACTTGCAAATCTTGCCAGATGGCGCAATTGGTGAGTTATGCATTGGTGGTGCAGGGCTCGCTAAGGGCTACCTCAATTCTGTCGACATTGAGCAGCAAAAGTTTATCCAACACCCATTTGATGATGAGCCAAATGCGCGCCTCTATCGCTCTGGGGATCTCGTTCGAAAGTTACCTGATGGTAATTTTGTCTTTGTATCCCGTGCCGACAATCAAGTAAAACTAAGAGGCTTTCGCATTGAGTTAGGTGAAATTGAAGCTTGCCTGTCTGCACACCCTGATGTCGCTGAGGCACTTGTTATGATTAGAGAGGATGCGCCTAGTGATAGACGATTGGTTGCTTACGTCACGACTAATGGTGCAATGATCCAGCAAGTAGATACCGAGCTAGAAATACGGTTAAAATCCCATGTTAAGGGCAAGCTACCTGATTTTATGTTGCCGGCTGCCTTTGTCATCGTGGATAAGTTCTCCCTTAACAACAATGGTAAAATTGACCGCTCCACCTTACCGACTCCGACTTATGCCAATGAATCAATTGAGTATGTCGCACCGGAAACGCCAACGGAAGAGAAGCTAACACAACTTTGGCAAAGCGTGTTGCAGTTAGATGCTCCAGTAAGTGTAATTGGTAACTTTTTCCACCTGGGTGGCCACTCCTTATTAGCAACCAAGTTACTTGCTCAGATCAGTCAGGAGTTTAATGTTGAGCTGCCGGTATCCACTTTATTCAATACCGAAAACTTGCGCCAGTTTGCAGTTGAGGTTGACCTAGCAACAACACTCAGTAAGGAAGATGGCAGCAACCCTGAGTTAATAGCAAACGCTCAACAAGTGCCCGCTAGTGAACGTGAGGAGTTTGAACTATGAGCTTACTTCCGTTTCTGGTCGAAGCCCAAGAGCTGGATATAATTATCTCATTACAAGATGACAAGTTATCAGTAAATGCGGCTAAGGGAGCGTTGACCGATGACATCAAACAAAAGCTACAGAAAAACAAGGATGACATTAAGATACTGTATGAAAACCTGAAAATCAGCACCAATAAGGATATTGCTCCCCCTTCATTTGCACAGCAGCGTTTATGGGTGCTTGACCAAATGGCAGGGGAAAGCTTGCAATACCATATTCCAATGACCATGGTTTTTAATGGTTCACTGAATGTGGCTGCAATGCAGTATGCTTTTAATAAAATTGTGCAACGCCATGAAAGTTTGCGAACTGTATTTATAAAAGATGCAGATCAGGTTTATCAGGTTGTTCGCAAGTACCAACCGTTTCAGTTACCTGTGATTGATATTCAAGATGCAGCCAACAAAAAAGGCGAGTTGGACAGGCTAATTTCTGAGGAATCGCAAAAGCCGTTTAATCTAAGTCAGGATCTTATGTTGCGCCTTTTCTTAGTTCAGGAAGAAGCTGAGCGGTTTGTTTTGTTGGGCAGTATGCATCACATTAATACTGATGGCTGGTCAATGAACATTATTGTTCAAGAGTTAGAGACTTATTATTGCGCTTACCTGGATAAACAGGATGACTCACTTCCAGCGCTAGGTCTTCAGTATGCAGACTATGCTCGATGGCAACGCAACTACTTAAAAGATGACGTATTGGAAAACCACCTGAGTTATTGGAAAAACAAGCTACAGGCTGCTCCAAAGCTTCATGCATTGCCTTTAGATCATACCCGTCCGCAGCAAATTTCAAGCCGAGGCGCTACGCTTAGGCAGCATATTGGCGCTGACATAAAGCATGGATTAGAGGCATTAGCACATTCCCAAAATGCCACTCTATTCATGGTTGTGCATGCAGCATTTAGTTACTTCTTATCACGTTACAGTGGTGAAAATGATATTGTTATTGGTACGCCAATCGCAAATAGGGAAAAAGCACAGTTAGCGCCGTTAGTCGGCTTTTTTGTTAACACATTGCCGCTGCGCTTAACATTTTCAGGAGAGCAAAGTTTCGGCGATTTAATCGAAGCCAGCAAGCAAACCATTTTAGATGCGCATGCTCACCAGCAGCTGTCATTTGATAAGATAATCGATGAATTACAAATAGAGCGTAGTATGAGTTACGCGCCTTTATGCCAAGTGATGCTGTCTTTCCAGGATTGGGGAAGAGGTAATCGTGATGATATGGAAATTAACTTCCCTGATGTCACGTTAGGTCACCTGGAGCATCAGTCTGAGTTTTCCCAGTTTGAATTAACCTTAACAGCACTTCCTGTTATAGATGGCTTTGTGATGGAGTGGGAGTTTTCAACTGACTTATTCCAGCCAGATACCATTACTAAAATGATGAATGGATTTGAAATCTTGCTTCAAAACGCGATAACCTCGCCCTTATACCCTGTAAATCGCTTACCACTACTTTCGTTTGAACAACTCGACCAATCGATTAAGCAAGTACTAGGGCTATCAAATGAGCAACTTAAAGCCCCTTTTACAGATGAACTTTGTATACATGAAGCTTTTGAGCAACAAGTAGCTAAACACCCAGACAAGATTGCAGTGGTCTTTGACAGCCTCACGCTTACTTACAATGAATTGAACCAACAAGCCAATGCACTCGCCCACCATTTACGTGAACAGGGAGTTGGTCCGGAGTCCCATGTGGGCATTTTCCTGGAACGTTCTCAATTCATGGTTGTGGGTATTTTAGGTACATTAAAGTCAGGTGCGGCGTATGTTCCACTTGATATCAGCTTTCCAGTAGAGCGCCTTAACGCTTTTTTAGATGAAACAAAAATAAATAACCTCGTTACCGAAAAAGCATTCGTCGAAACTATTAATTCCCTGAGGTGCGATCTCCACCTAATAGATATTGGTGCGTTAACAGCTGAGGCCGGTACAAGGGCTTATGATAACATTGCGCGAAAAGATATCGGCTTAACGGCTAAAAGTCTTGCCTATATCGTATTTACTTCCGGTTCCACAGGTAAACCCAAAGGGGTAATGGTTGAGCACCGTTCAATGATGGTACGCCTACACGGGTGGGATCAAGCCTTCTCACTGTATAAACAACCTCCTTGCGTTATACAAATGGCTGGGATCACTGTAGATATCTGCTTAGGTGATATGGTGAAGTCATTATTAACAGGTGGCAAGCTTGTTGTATCGAGCACAGAAACACTGCTCACACCTGAGGAGCTAGTAGCTTTGATGCAAGAAGAGCAGGTCAGTTTCGGCGACTTTGTGCCAGCGGTTCTTAGAATGATGACAGAGTACTTACTGAGTAAAATGGAAACATTGAGTGCCTTACGTTACATACTGGTTGGCTCCGAAAGTTGGTACGGGAAAGACCTTAGAAACTTAAAAAAGGTGGTTTCTCGTGATGCCCGCTGCATGAATATTTATGGCCAAACAGAATCAATTATTGATGTGAGCTATGCTGATGTAACAGAAAAGGATATAGCCGAGGACACAGTTATTCCAATAGGTAATGCACTTGCTTACACGTCCTTATATATCCTTAATAGCGAAAGCCAGTTGCAGCCAGCAGGGGTTGCAGGTGAACTGCACATCGGTGGGGAAGGCCTTGCCCGTGGGTATTTAAATCAGCCTAAACTGACTGATGAAAAATTTATCGCTAACCCATTTACTAGGAGCGGGAGACTTTATAAGACGGGGGATCAGGCTCGTTGGTTAAGTGACGGTACACTAGAGTTTTTAGGCCGAGTAGATCATCAAGTGAAGATACGCGGCTTTCGCATAGAGTTACCCGAAATTGAAGCTGAATTAAACAAACACCCAAGTGTCAAACAAGCCTTAATATTAGTTAAGGAATTAGCACTTGGGGATAAAAAGCTGGTGGCTTATCTACAAAAATCAGGCCATAAGCAACTTACTGATGCAGCGTTTATCAAGGCAGTAAGGAACGACTTAAAAACCAGGTTACCGCAGTATATGCTGCCATCGGCATTTGTTGTATTAAGGCACTTCCCAATAACGGTTACAGGTAAAGTTGACAGGCAAGCTTTACCTGAGCCGGAATACAGTATTGAACAAGACTATGTGTCACCTACCAATGAACTAGAGGTGCAACTTTGCCAGATATGGCAAATCGTATTGAAAGAGTCGGCTATTGGCATTACAGATAATTTCTTTAGTGTGGGGGGGGACTCAATTTTGGCGGTGCGCCTTGTTGCACTTGCCAAAGAAAAGGGAATACTTTTTAGCGTAAAGGACTTACTTACAAATCAAACGGTTGCGGAGCTCGCGATGGCGATAAGGAGCGACAGCGTTGATTGTCAGAACATAGCTACGCGAGTTGCCTCATTTGCGTTGCTCAATGGCAAAACAAAAGAGGCTATAGACACAAAAGCCTACGAGGATGCTTATCCACTTTCTTATCTACAAAAGGCATTTATAGATCACAGTCAATTGCATGGAAGCTATCACGATATCATGTCAGAAAAAATGAATGCGCCTTGGGATGAGAAGTTATTCCGGGCTGCTTGGCAGGATATGGTTGAGCAATACGCTATACTGCGAACGGTATTTGACTTTACAAATGAAGAACCTGTGCAGTGTGTGTTACGCGACTACAAAGGGACGATCCAAGTCGTTAATTGGCAAGGTCGAACATTCGAGTCAATAGAAGATGATTATGCTGCCTGGTTTAAAGTTGAGTCACAAAGCCAATTTGATACCAGTATCCCGTTGTGGCGGATGACGGTACATATCTATGGCGATAACGAATTTGCATTCACCTTTGCCAATCACCATGCCATTTTAGATGGGTGGAGTGCGTCCATGTTGTTGCCTGAGTTTATACAGCGCTATCAGGACTATGCGGATGGAAATCAGGTTCAGCTTCAGTTTGAAACTTTGAAGTTTAATACGTACATTGCAGCCGAAATGCAAGCTTTACAAAACAACGAGTCCTATGCCTTTTGGCAAAACCACCTTGCTAAAGCTGAGTTACCTACTTGGACAGGAAAAACGGCGAAGGACATCTACAGGATCAGCAATGACCTGTCTATTTTACATGACCAACTTGAAAATACGGCAGCCTCAATGGGGGTGTCGCCACGAAGTATTGTTCTTGCTGCTCATATGTGGGTACTGGCAAAGGTTAACGGTACCGACAAAATTACCAGCTCTATCGTTCGCCATGGCCGGCTAGAGGTTGATGGCGGCGATACAGCGATTGGTCTGTTTCTGAACCCTCTGCCTTTGGCGTTAGATATAAACAGAAATAGTTGGCGTGAACTGGTTAACTTAGTCGACCTCCTACAAAAAGACAGTTGGGAGCATAGGCAATATCCGGTGGCACAATTACAGCAAGCGTTAATGCTCGATTTTTCAGGTTGCCTGTTTAATTATGTGGACTTTCAAGTAAACCACAGCAAAGACAATGATGGTGCTGCTAATGGAAACAATACTTCTAGCTATATCTGGGAATGTGTTTATATGCACCGCCGGCAGCATGGCGAACTAGGACTTAGGCTGAGCTTTGATAACCGTGTATTTGACCACGTTGCACGTGAGCAGATCTTGAGTTATTACAACGCTGCGTTACAAGCGATTTTAAGTTCACCCGATTTGATGCCAAGTACAGGGGGATTATCGAACCTTGAATTCAAGTAATAAGTGCAATTTTTTATACAGTCATTAGTTTTGTTGACTGTTCCATAAACAATTCATAAGGGGTTTTATACCCCCTCGCTTTCTTGTGCAATGATTAAGTTTATCAAGACTTAATTGCTCCGTGTTTACCAGAGACTCAATAACTTGCGAAATTAGAACTATGAAATAATCAAATAGCTATACATCAGAATTTCGTGAACATGCAATTAGGTTTGTCCTATGCTCAGCGTCAAGGATATTAACCACTTCATTCATTAACCGGTTACGTATCTGTTCATCTTCAAGTAGGCGCTTGATTTTTTGAGCGGGGCTTTCTTTAACTATAGGTGATTGAGTCCAATCCATCTTAACGTGTTTTCTTAACCAAATAAGCATAGTTGAATTACCTTGTAGGCCATAATTTTTTTAGGCTTGTTTATAAGTTACATATCCTTTTTCTACAGCGGGGACAACTTGTAATTTAAAGCCTCATAAATAATTTCATTGTGTTAGTTGGATCGGTGTATTACTAGACTTGGCCATAATAAATCCTAAATGTGTTTACACATTTCACGACGAGACGACTATTTAGTAAAAGCCTAGTGATTTTAAATGTTTTTTTAGTGTTTGGCATAGATAGTGAGCGAACAGTCACTTATTTCAAGTTTTCTTCAAAAAAGGGTTGATCTGTTTTCGGATCTCCCTATAATGCTGCCCAACTCAGACGGCAGAGCGCAACGCATAGCGAGGCACGAGCTACTCAGTGAGTCGAGTAAAACTTAGTTTTGAAAACTTTTAAGTTTAACAAAATTAAGTGTTGACAAAAAAATAGGAAAGCGTAATATGCGCAGCCCTAGCGAGAT
>NZ_JASDDF010000045.1:0-31605 GCF_030407535.1 Pseudoalteromonas sp. APC 3224
GTGATTTTTTTAAAAGGAGTAAAAATCACAATGTTTAAATCAGAATTTCATAAACAGTTTCTTTCTTTATTTGGCTATGATTATGCAAAAGGCGCCGAAGAACTGGGCGTAAGTGAAAGGCAAGTAAGGCGCTATGTGAAATCAGGTAAAGCCAGTCTCCCAGTAGAAAAACTAACAGCTATTATTTATCGAGGTTATTTACCTGTTACTGGAGCATGGGCTGACTGTAAAATTTCTGTAGATGATCATACAATGAGTACACCTTGGGGCGAAGTTAAACCCTCTGATGTTCAGCTCGTTCATCGTTATAAATGGTCTGCTAGAAAATCAGAGTCTATGTACAAAACCCTTAAGGAAAATCATAAAACGCAGGATAATTATTTATCTGACTTACAAGACCAATTACTTAATATTATTGGTGAAATATCTGAAAGGACAGGAAGCTAAATGGAATTAAACTATTTAAAACTATACTTCTCACTTACTCTTGCTGGTTTAACAATTTGGGGGGTCGATGAAGCCGTTGATTTGTATAAAATAAAACTTGTTGCTGATGCTGCTAGTTCAGCTATGAAGCAATCTAGGTTAGAGGCTAAAAGTGCAGCAATTAAAGCTCAAACTCAAGCTTTGAAAGAAAAAAACCGCAATCAAATTATCAGTAGGCAAAACGCACAAAGAGAAGCTGTGATAAGGAATGCCCAGAGAACTAACAATGAAATTTGTTCATTCTGGAGAGGTGAATATAATTCTTCACGTACCGAAACTAACAAAGTCATGATGGATGGTGCATGTAAGAGAGCTTCAAATCCGCCAGATATGTCTACTAGAACTCTTAATCTTAAAGGTAACAACTAGGTCAAACTGTCACATCTGACAGCAAATATAAACTACTAATAAAAAAGGGCTTTTCGCCCTTTTCTTAAATATTACGTACCGTAATTTATGGGTTATTTTTGTTGCTAGTATCCTAATAAGTTCTCTGGGTCTTTTCTTGGTTTATCCTACTATTCATATAATGATTAAATGAATAGTAGGATAAACCTGACTCCAATACGTAATAATTATAAAATGTCACTCTAAGTTTAAAATGTTTCTACATTTATTAGAAATTATACATTTCAAATTATCAGATAAACTTACTAGCTCGTCTCGGAGTGCTCTTATATTTTTGACTTTCTTTTTGTCTAGCTCAAACTCTATTGTGTCAGGTATAAACTCTGATATTTTTATAGTTATATCATTAATTTCTTCAACCTTTTTAAATTCTTCCTTCGTTAGATAAATCATAGCCAATGTTTTTATTTTAGTATAATCATGTACTCCTTTTACTGTATCTATTCTTTCAAAAGCATTACTAGTATCAATTCCACCATCGTATAAATAAATAAGCGTGGTAGCTTCTATAATCTGTTCATCAACATACTCACTTAAAGAAGAAATAATTTCTTCTTGTTTATCTAATACTTTGTTTAGAGTTTCTTTATCATATTTAGTTTGGTTATTATTTTTATTTATTTTAAAGTTTATAATTCCTGTTATCAATACAGCTAATATCGCGATTACTCCTGTAATAGCTGAGCTGAATAGAGGTAGGAATTCTTTACTAATTAACGTTTCGATTTTAATTTACCTTTTAATTTATATATATTTTATGATTTGACATTTTATGAAACGCTTCAGCTAATTTCTCCGTTTCACTAAACACGGTGTTCCAATATTTAATCCGGGTGTCTGCATCGAGATCAGTAAAGTCGTTTCTGTCTGGGATTTTTCCGTAAGGTAAGTTGGCTATAAATTCTTTTGATGGGGTGATCATCACAACGTTGTCGTAATTTTGTGGTGCTACTTTACGTTTTAAGTTTTTATCAAACCACCCTGCTTTTGGATCTGAACTGAAATGCGGATATAAAATTAAGCCTGGGTTATTAATTTTTAAATCAAAGTGGTAATCAATAATGCCGCCATCGCGGTAAATTCCTGGTGGCGAACCGGCAATATTTTTTATGCCTTGCATTACTAGTGGTATAGAACCTGATGCCAATAAGGCATCTTTTAAATTTGTTTGTGTGAGTTCAATGCTTTGTGTTTTAAAATTGTAGCTGTCGGTAATACTTAAATTACTATTGGGCGCGCCAAAAATAAAACGCTCGTACTGAGCGCCTAATAATTTTCGATTAATTCTGTTAAGCATATAACTTTTTGATAAACCCAAAAGCTGTATTAATTTATGTTCGCTGGCAATAAACCCGTTAGATTTTGCGACAATAAAATGCGCTTTAAAAACAGGATTATTTATAATTTCAGTAACGCCATCATCACCAAATACATCATCTAATAATGCGCGGGCTTTTAGTGTAATTTCAGCGGGCGTTGGTTTATTACTAGAATATCGGGTTTGTGAATACGATTTTGCTAACCGCTTAATGGCTGCAACTGGATCGTTTTGTGCAAAACAGGCTGAACGAAAAGCCCCTGCAGATGAGCCAATTAAATTAAGCGGTTGGGTGCGATGTTTAAAAAACTCGCCAAATATATATTTGTCTAAACCAAATAAGGTAAACCATTTAGGGCCACCACTCGCCCCTAAAAACGAGGTAAAAAGCTCGGGTTTAAAACCTTGTTCGTTTATTATTTTTGCTGCAGTTTTACCCGCATAAATGTCGATCATCTAAAAATACTACCTGTAGAGTCGCAGTTTAATGTTGTTAAAGCCAAATTTAAAAATGAATACTTATGCAAAATAAAACTTTTAAACTTTAATCTGAATCCCAAATTCCGTCTTCACATTTGCCCTGCACTTTTACGTTTTTTACCTTAAACTCAGGCTCTATGCCTTTGTCTCTTTGTGCGTGGTAGTCGTTAGTAACAGACAAAATAGTCGGTGTGAGTAGTATAATAGCGATTACGTTTACCACTGTCATTAACCCTAGAGCAATATCAGCTAAATCCCATACTTGTTTTAAGGTGGCTGATGCGCCCCACAACATCATTGATAAATAAAGCAAAGTATAAATACTGCGCCCTACTTTGTTATCGAGCTTAAATAAGTGGAGGTTACTTTCGGCGTAGGCGTAGTTAGCAACTACCGAGGTAAAAGCAAATAAAGTAATGGCAGCGGCTACAAAATACACGCCGCCTTGCGCTAAGTGTGAGGTCATAGCGCTTTGTGTTAAGCGTATACCTTCCATTTCACCGCTTATATCTACATCGGCCAATAAAATAATAACCGCGGTACAACTGCACAATACGATGGTATCGAAAAACACCCCTAACATTTGTATGTAGCCTTGCGTAGCCGGATGGTTTGGCATTGGACTGGCACTTGCCGATGCATGCGGCACACTTCCCGCGCCAGCCTCATTAGAATATAAACCGCGTTGTATACCATTTTTAATGGCTGCACCCATGGCGCCTGCACCAGCTTCTTGCAAGCCAAACGCCGATAAAAATATATCTTTAAGCATGGCAGGTACTTGGGTGAAGTTAATCAGTGTAATTACTACAGCAACAAGCACAAACACGATGCCCATAACAGGCACTACTCGCTCGGCGAATCGGGCAATGGCTTTAAAGCCCCCCAAAATAATAGAGCCTGCTAAAAGTGTGATCACAACACCTGAGTAAAAAGTGGGTATTTCAAATGCGTAATTTAGTGCATCGGTAATGGTGTTGGTTTGCATGGCGCTAAAGGTAAAGCCGTAACCTAAAAACAAACAGGCGGCAAACACAATAGCAAATGCACGACTGCCTAAGCCTTGTTGAATATAATACGCAGGGCCACCTCTGAATTCGCCATTGCTGTCGCGAATTTTATATACCTGGCCTAAAATACTTTCTGCAAATCCGGTTGCCATACCCAGTATAGCAATGACCCACATCCAAAATATGGCGCCGCTACCACCGAGTGATATAGCCACAGCCACACCGGCTAAATTACCTGTGCCTACTCGAGCACACAGCCCAGTACAGAGCGCTTGAAATGATGAAATATCGTTTTTATTACACTTACTACTGCCTTTTAGCAGGCTAAACATGTGCTTAAATTTAACTAATTGAATTGCTTTTAAGCGTACTGAAAACCATATTCCGGTAAATAGGAGAATGTAAATAAGTACTTGCCCTTCGCCCCATAAAAGGCCATTGACACTTTTTACTACTGTTTCAAACATCACCCGTCCTTTATTTGTTATTTTTATATCCGCTTGCTTCTACATTTATATCTTTAGGTGTTTAAAACAATAAATGCACCGCACGTCACGTGAATTTTATTTCAGTTATTGTGAATATAAAATCACACTCATACCTTATCGTTTTTTATAAAAAAATCAATAATATATTTGTAGCTTCAAACAACGCAGCACTAAGCCTTGCGTTAAAATTATACGGCCTCTTATATTTCCAAGATAAGAATAGTACGCTTTGTTAAATTTTGTGCAGGGTAAGTCGACTCACAGTGAGTTTATGAACTGAGATTGGTGGTTGAGTTATGATGCTAGACTGGTTTTATTATTAATATGATGCGTTACAGTGTGTGGTAATTACGCTAGCTTGAGTTGTTTTAGTTTGATCAGTATTTTTTATTAACCCATTAAAATTACAGGCTAAGTTTAACGCCAAAGCAATATACAGTAGGTGCATATTGCTTTGCATGCGGCTTGTTAATTAGCGCTATAAACGCCCTAGAGGCTTGCTTACATTGCGTATTGCGGCTCACTGAAACGGTTTAACTCTGTATGATAGTTTTTTAAATAATCACGACCCGCTTTCAAGCCTAATTTATGATCAAATCGGAGGTCATCATTAGAGCTGCCTAACAATTTGCTATGTAGCTTTTCGTTAGCAAAAATTTGAATAATTTCAGCATCATCTGGGGGATTAGCAATAAATTCAAGCTCGTCTAAGTACGCTTGTTCATGTTGTAACAAATAGTCGAGAGTTTTTGGGCAATATCCCGAAGCACTCGCAAGTGTTCTCAATTTTTGTACCCACGCTGATTCTGCTTGAAAATCGGTGTCTACCGTTCTTATTACTACAATTTTACGGGCGCCACGATTATACGCTTCGCGTACCGGTAAAGGCGCAGCTAATCCACCATCTAAGAAAAAATCAGGGTGAGATTGAGCATCAACTACAGGGCTTTCATTTGCAGAATCAGTACCTAACCAAGGAGTAAGTTGAACACCTTGTTTATACAAAAAAGGTAAAGCACTTGAGGCTTTTAATAGTTCTCGCCAGTGTTTACCATCGCCAGTAGGAGATAAATAATACGGTTTACGATCTCGTGCGTTGGTTGCAGTGATCAGCAGCTCTCTATCACCAAGGCTATTTTTTGCCGTTTTAAAATCTAATGCTCTATTAACCTCAGTGGTTTTTTCGAAATACCAATCTAAGTCAACAATGTGTTTACCCATTAGGCCACGACCTAATTGAAAAAAACGTTTATGACGCGAAAGCCCTCTGATCAAGCGTTTGGCGTAGCCTTTTTGACGCGCTAAATAACTGGTTAAATTTTGCGAGCCCGCAGACGTGCCTATAAATAAGTCAAACGGGTCGTAGTTTTGCTCTAACCACGAGTCAAGTACACCGGCTGTAAATATCCCTCGCTGGCCTCCACCTTCAGCAATCAATGCAGTTTTAGGGTGCATAGGCTTATTGAATGTGTGTGGAGCAACATTTATTTGAGATTTCACGGTGTACCTCTTAGTTGTTAACTTAACAGATTATGGCTTTATTTTAACGTGCTTGATTAAATCCTTAAAACAGATTAATTGAATCAGTTCGATTGAAAATATAAATCACTTATTTTTACTCAATCTTTACTCGATTCTCTATTTGGTTATTAGTGTAACTATGGTTGCGTGTACGCTTGCTTAATAAACAGCTTAATTCTTTATTTCCATTAATATTTTTAACGCACGATGACGTTTTTCATCGTCATATAAATCGTTGGTGAATATAAGCTCATCGACCCCTAACTGATTCACGATCATTTCTAATTTGTGTTTAATACTCGCTGGTCCACCAGTAACACTTAATCCTAAAAAGCTCTCAACATGAGTACGCTCTTGTTCGCTCCACAAGCCTTCCATTGTTTCAACTGGGGGCTTTAACCACAACTCATCGCCTCTGATTAACGACAGTACCCGCTGTTTTGAAGTGGTTGATAAGTATTGTGCTTCTTCATCTGTATCGGCAGCCACTAAAGGTAATGCCAACATCACATAAGGCTTAGCTAATACACTTGATGGTTTAAATTCTCGTTTATACAAGGCTATTGCATCATGTACAAAACGCGGTGCAAAATGCCCCGCAAATACATAGGGTAATCCTTTTTTCGCCGCTAACTGGGCACTAAATAAACTTGAGCCTAACAGCCAAATCGGCACATTGGTGTTCTCACCAGGTATTGCTCGTACACGCTTAGTTCCCTCATATGGACCTAATAATGTTTGTAACTCGCTCACTTCATTAGGAAAGTTTTCAGCGCGGCTAATGTCGTTATTTAATGCGCGACTTGTCACCGGATCGCTACCCGGGGCACGCCCTAGCCCTAAATCAATTCGACCAGGATATAAACTTTCTAAGGTACCAAATTGCTCAGCCACAACTAAAGGCGCATGATTAGGTAACATAATTCCACCCGACCCTACGCGTATTTTTTTAGTGTTGCCGGCTATGTGTCCCACTAAAATTGAAGTAGCGGCACAAACAATCCCTGGCATATTGTGGTGCTCGGCTAACCAAAAACGGTTAAAACCGAGTTCATCAGCTTTTTGTGCATAGGCTGTACTTTTATTTAAGGTATCACTAACAGTGGCACCTTTAGGCATAGGCGCCAGTTCTAGTAATGAAAAAGGGATAGTTGATAACAAAGTAGCATCTCCAAATTAAATAGGGACTTATGACGTGCGAGCCATAAACAATGAGTTTAAAATAAGAGATGGGTGTGTATTACACCAATTCAAGCCAGCTTATCTTGAAACGCTAAGGTGTTGCGATTGAGTGATAACAAAGTTAACTATTTTTAGCTGCAGCTTGTTGGCGGTTTAGTTTATAGGCTTCTGAATCAAGGCCTTTTTTCCAATAACCCGATGAAACAATTTGACTGCGCGGTATAGCTAATTCACCAGTTAATACGGTTTTTGCTTTGCGTACTAATCCGGCCTCTAGTGCCATAAATACAATAGGTTGTTGCTCACTAAGCGGCACCGATTTTAATGCGTTTATCACATCTGTATCTGGTTTATGTGTTATTAACCAAGTTACATCTCGCGGCGACTCTAAGCTGATCACATCATCGTTTGTTGGTGCATGAATAATCGCGTCAATTTTTACGTTTTTAGGCAGTTGCTGCACGTAGCCTTTAATTGCATTAACCGAAGTTAAATCGCCAAGTAGTATATAATGTGAGTGTTCATAATTATCAAGCTTTTTAGGACCTGGTCCTGCTATACCTACCTCATCGCCTACTTTTGCTTTTTTAGCCCAATTAGTTGCCGGACCTTGGTGCATATTAATTACAAAATCGAGGGTAAGTGCGCCGGTGTGCTCATCAACATGCCTTATAGTGTATGAACGCATACATGAAGTTTTAATATTATAATCAACGCGGCCATTTTGCGGAATAAGCACCTTTACGTAGTTACCAATATATTGAGCGTTCAAGTCGTTAAACTCATCGGAGCCAACAATAATGCGCTGTAAATGTGGGGTTATTTGCTCTGTGCTTAATACTGTTGCTTTGCGTACTTTTTTACCCATATAAATTTACCTCATTAAAAAAGATGAATTGCACAACGCCCCATTGGTTGATAAAATCAACTATATCAATTTAATTGACTTTGTCAACCATCATGGATTCCCTATGCATATCTCATTAGCCAATACACTATTTGCTTTAATGCAAAATTATCGCGTTACCATACGCGAAGCGATTAATGCGGGCGAGCTTGGCTTAAACGCAATGCACGTACGTTGCCTGCATATTATTGCAACAACAACTCAGTGCACTGCTAACGATATTGTTAATCAGACCCAGCGCGACAAGGCCCAAATAGCACGCTTAGTGAAAGAGCTAATCGCATTAAAGTTAATTAAAAAAGATGCCAGTGAGCACGACAAGCGCTGTTTTATCTTGTCATTTACCTCTGAAGGTCGCTCGCTTTATGACAAGCTATTAGCCGCCGAGCAGCAAGTAAATGCGCAAATGTGTAAAAACTTAAACCCACAGCAAATCAATGACTTTTTACATACTGCCCAACAAATGATCAAAAACATGGATTGATCTGCCATTCATTACTTGGCATAACTGATACAAAACGCATATACTGTACACTTATACAGTATATGCGTTTTAGGTTGTGTTATGTTTGTTATTCCCATTTATATAGAGGCCGGTGTTTGCGGGTTTGAATCGCCTGCAGCGCAGTATAGTGAGTTAGGGATATCACTTGACGAGCTATTAATAAAACACCCAGATGCTACGTTTATTGGCGTTGCCTCAGGGTGCTCTATGCAAGAAATTGGTATTTTTGAGGGCGACTTACTGTTAGTTGACCGTGCAGAGATACCTAAAGATGGCGATGTTATCGTGGCGAACTTAAATGGTTTATTTGTATGTAAGTTGCTAGATAAAACCAATGCGCGACTGCTCTCGGCTTCTGCTGCTTATAAACCCGTGCAATTAACCGAATCTGATGAATTTCAGCTTGAAGGCGTGGTAACTCGCTCAATTAGGTTACATCGGCAAAGCCCTGAGATACTTTCATGTATGCCTTAGTTGATGCGGTTGCTTTTTATGCCAGTGCTGAAAAGGTATTTGACCCCGCAATTCGTTCAAAACCAGTAGTGGTGCTTACCAATAACGATGGCTGCGTATGTGCGGTATGCCCTATTGCCCGTAAGCTTAATATTCCTAAATTTGGCCCCTACTTTAAAGTTAAGCAATTATTAGCAAAACATCAGGTGGTGGTGCGCTCATCTAACTACGAACTATACGCTAATTTAAGCGATAGAATGATGAACGTTATTGCTCGCTTTTGTGATACCCAGCATATTTACAGTATTGACGAATCATTTTTGCACTTTAAAGGCTATCAGCCATTAATTACCGATTGGCACCAATACGGACAACTAATTAGACGTACAGTATGGCGCGAAACCAAACTCCCTGTTGGGGTTGGCTTTGGGCCAACACCAACCTTAGCCAAAGCCGCGAATCATGCTGCTAAAAAACTAGCTGGCTTTAATGGGGTTGCCGTGATTGATGATGAAGCAAGTCGACAAGCTATTTTACAGCAAATGCACTGCCAGGATGTATGGGGAGTGGGCAAACGTTTAGCTAAAAAACTGGCGCTAATGAATATTAATACCGCATGGCAACTAGCTCAGCAAAGTCCAAAAACAATTCGTCGCCAATTTAGCGTGGTGCTTGAGCGCACAATTAACGAACTCAATGGCATTACCTGTTTAAACTGGGATGATGTTCGCCAAGACAAGCAAGCTATTTTTTCAACGCGTAGTTTTGGCCAGCGCCTTAACGATCCTGATGCAGTGAGAACCGCATTAATAAACCATGCCAGTGTGGTTGCACAAAAATTAAGAGCGCAACAGTCGCTCACTCATCGTATTTATATTTTTGCCGCCAGCTCGTCACATGAGCAAGCCTTTTATAAAAAGTCAGCTATGCATCAATTTGATCCGCCCACTAACGATACCCGTGTTATAGCAAGTGCAGTATCAAAGAGTTTTGAGCAGATATATCAGCCGGGTATTCGTTTTTATAAATGCGGAGTGGGTGCATTAGAGCTTAGCCCACAGCAGTTTCAACAACATACTTTATTTGAGAAACAAACCGATAACCCGCAGTTAATGGGCTGCTTAGATGCGATAAATCATCGCTTTGGGAAAGGAATGCTTAGCGTAGCAAGCAGCCAACTAAATGAACGCTGGCATATGAATAGAGCTTTTTTATCGCCGCAATACACAACACGTTGGCGCGATATTCCTAAAATACAGTGTTAGTCAGCAACTTTAATAAATTCGCATTCTACACTTGGGTTATCTAAGGTGTATTTAAGGGTGTTATCGGTTAAAAAAGTAATAGTTTGTTTAATGGTTCTTTCGTGAATTGGATTATCACATCGGCTCATACGTAAACCATTTTCGAGGCCATTAGTTTTGTATTTAAGTGAGCTGGTAATAAAACAATAATTAGGCTTTTGAATAGTACGAGTGCCATTATGTAATGAGTTAAACAAAATCTCTTTACCTAAGCTAAAACCTTGCTCAGGATCTTCAGGGTTATTAAATTGCAATCGACTATTAGTGCACAAACCCGAGTTACTTGAGGTAACTTCGTAATTACCTAGCTTAGTTTTTAATAGTGGAATAAAGCGAGTTTTATTACTTGGGCCTGCCACTGCATAACAGCTAAAAAGGCTTATGGTAAGTAAAACCAGTGTGAAACATTTCATTATAAGCTCTATCCTCGTGTATCAACCATGATCAAGCAATGTGACTATGCCTTAGCTATTTCTAACTATAACAGAGATTTACTATAAAAGATGCGAAGTCGTATTACTATGAGCAGCTGCGCAAAAACTAAATTAAAATACGTAGCTAACAACAAATAAGATTAAACTAGACGTAAGCTTTATTACATAAAGGGGGAAGAAAATGCATT
The DNA here is from genome assembly GCF_030407535.1 of Pseudoalteromonas sp. APC 3224. Classification (GTDB taxonomy): domain Bacteria; phylum Pseudomonadota; class Gammaproteobacteria; order Enterobacterales; family Alteromonadaceae; genus Pseudoalteromonas. The sequence goes on from NZ_JASDDF010000045.1 coordinate 10,685, forward strand.
ACTTGTGATTAACCTGAACTCTGGTTAAGAGATTTACTAACGCATTGAATCAAAAAATATTTTTACTTACTTTTCTCTAGCTAGAAATTTTTAGTGAAAACAAGGCGAAATTACGCGTCAATAGCTAGCCTATTGCAAGTAAATTCAACGCAGTTAGCGCTGAAAATACCTGCTTGAGATGGATTTATTATCCGCAGTTCAGGTTAATTAAGTAATGCATTAATAACAAGCTGAGTTATTGCCAATACTTAGCAAATAATTGCGGGTAATTTTGTTTTAAAAACTTAGGTTTGTCTTTAAAGCGCTTACCTTTAGGTTGGTCAAGCCCTGATGGGATAAAGGGTAACTCATCGTCGTTACGTTCTTCATATAACAAACCTGCAATTAGGTCATACTCATCTAAATACGGATAAGGTTGCTCGTTTAAAAAATAAAGCGGCGTGCACTGAGCGAGGCTATCTGGGTTTTCTAGTGCAGCTTTAAATACGGCTTCACCACGAGAAATTAACCAACAACGAAATTCTGAAAAGCCATATTCGTCATTACAGCCCGCCATAACAAACGCGGCACCAAATAAATCCCAGGTATAACTTTGACGCATACAAATACTAAACTGCTTATCAAATTCAATTAATTGCTCATCTGATAAGTCACTCAGTGCCGACTTAAGCGATTGGCACACTGAGTCAGGCTCTGCGGTTTTATCTTCCACTGTAACCAGTCGCCAAAAATCAGTTAAGGTTAACTCACTCATGCAATGATCTCTTTTACCCGACCCACTTGGCCGTCTTCTAATTGTACTTTTATTCCGTGCGGGTGATTAGCTGACTTGGTCAATAAACGCGACACAATACCATTGGTTAAAGTACCACTGCGTTGATCTTGTTTAAGCACAATATTAACTTCTGTGCCTGGCGTTATTTGTGAACGTGTTGGAACGGCCATATTTAATCCCTATTACAATTTTTTGCGATTATAGCCTGCTTAATAGAATCTCTCCATATTAAAGCTTTTACTAAGATCATAAATGCCAAATACAGCTTAAAATGAGGGATAATTAAACAAAAACACAGTACCTATTTTTACTGCTTAAAAAATGAAATTGCATTGTTTTTTATATGAATATTTAAACTAGCTAATGTATTACAAATAAGCTGCACAATGTAATCTAGCTGGTTATTTTGTTTAGCCTGCTCTAGTGCAATATCATCAATAAAATAACAACTTACAGTAAACTTAGAAGGAAAATTGTTTAAGTCTGCCGAGTGAGTAAGAAAGCTAAAGCCCTCAACGTTATCTTTTATTTGCTCGCAAGCAATTGTTAATTGTTGACGAATACGTTTATCTAGCTGCTTTTGGGTTTTGGTCATGGTTTATTACTGCTCGGCGATTTGTTGTTTTTTAAATTCTTTGTAGCTGTCTTGTTGTTGTTTAACACATTCATGGTATTCCTTGTCGGCCATATGGCTGCACTCACCTAATCGGGCTGATTGAATTTCATGATAGCGGCTATCGCTGCTACACCCTGCTAACACTACGATTACAGATAACGAAAGTAGATACTTTAAGTTATTATTTAACATTCAAAATTCCTTATATTTTCACCGGAAAACTACTAATTTTCGTTACTTTTGCTGTATATTGCACTGGTTTTATATTTATAACCGTTAAGGGCACGTTATGATGTTGTCGCAGTTACAAGAGCTGTTCCAGCGTATAGATAAAAGTAAATTATTTCAATCATTTGTTATTGCAGTTATTGTGGTTTCTGCACTGACCGTAGGTGCACATACCTATTCATTACACCCTACTGCTGAGCTATTTCTACATTGGATGGATATAGGCATCACAGTGTTTTTCTTGATCGAATTGGTTATTCGTTATATTGCCAGTAAAGGGATCAAAGATTTTTTCTCCAAAGGCTGGAACATATTTGACTTCATTATAGTGATAGGTAGTTTATACCCTGCGGCAGGCTCGACTATTTTTATTGCTCGACTACTACGCATTTTCCGCGTACTACGTTTAGTGTCTATGATCCCAGAGCTGCGCTTATTAGTGAACTCACTTATAAAAGCCATCCCGCAAATGGGCTATATCGCGCTGCTAATGTTTGTGATTTTTTATATTTATGCTGCCACAGGTAGCATGTTGTTTGCTGAAATAAACCCAGTACTGTGGGGCGATGTCTCTATTTCTATGCTTACCTTGTTTAGAATCGCCACCTTCGAAGATTGGACCGACGTGATGTACGAAACCATGGCGGTATACAAATTAAGTTGGATTTTTTACTTAACCTTTATCTTTTTAACCGCATTTGTATTCTTAAATATGATGGTGGGGGCTATTTTAGAAGTAATGAGTGAGGAGCATCGCAATGCCCGAGAAGAGCAAGCCGATACAGACTCACTGCCCGCAACCCAAGGCCAAGTAAACGAATTGAAAGCACAACTGGCAGAGTTAAAACAATTACTCAAAAATAAGTAGCAGATTGAATAGGGCAAGTATGCACTTGCCCTATTGTTTATACTTTAAACTTACCTACTAAATCAGTTAATATCGATGAAAGACGACTCATTTCATTGCCATTCTCACTGGTGCTAACAGCAATATCACTCACCTCATCAGCCGAGTTTTTAATTTCTGTCACATTTCGATTGATGTCTTCAGCGACGTGTTGCTGCTCTTCAGCAGCGGTGGCTATTTGCGTATTTAAATCACTAATATTAACAATAGATGCCGTGATCTCACTAAACTGTTGTTGCGCAGAATGCGCAAGTTCTACAGTTTTATTGGTGGTTTCTATGCTGCGTTCCATGTCTTTAGAGACTTTAGAAGACATCGTGCGTAACTTATCAAGCTGCGATGCAACTTCTTCGGTCGACTCTGCAGTACGTTGCGATAACGCACGCACTTCATCAGCAACCACTGCAAAACCACGCCCATGCTCACCAGCTCGCGCAGCTTCAATTGCAGCATTCAATGCTAATAAATTGGTTTGCTCTGAAATGCCACGAATAACGCTCAAAATCGACATAATATTTTCACTTTCAGTATCGAGTTGAGTAATGTCTGCTGAGGCATTATTTATTACATCACAGAGCTGCACCACACTTTCTACGGTTTGTGTAATAACCGATTGCCCTAAATCTGATGCTTGTTGTGTTTGAACCGCTAAATCGGCCGCATTCGCACAACTACTCGACACTTCATTAGCAGTGGCAGCCATTTCATTAATAGCCGTTGCCGCCATTTCTAAAGCTTGTTGTTGTTGGCTAGTAGAGCTTGTTAGTTGAGCTGCTTGTGATGATGTTTGCGATGAGGTTTTACTAACATTTTGTGCGCATTCATTAATTTGTTTCACCAGCTCACTGATCAAATTTAAAAATAAGTTAAAGCTGGTGGCTAGTTTAGCGGTTTCATCTTTGGTTTTTATTGTTAAGCGCTGGGTTAAATCACCGCCGCCTTGCGATATTTCAGTTAAACCATCGCTCACCTCAACAATTGGAGCTGAAATAAGTTTAGAAATATAACTCGCTATCGCAACAAATACGGCAATTAATATCGCGCTAATAATTAAAATGGTGTACGCCATCGCATTGGCCGCACTCATTACCTCAGACTTTTCTACCACCCCAATAAACTTCCAACCTAAAATGGGAGACGTATAAATATTGGCCATATACTGTTTTCCATCAATATCTACATCAAACAGGCCTTTGCTATTTTTAGCTAAATCGGCGTATTTAGCCCCCTCAATATCTGCTAGGTTTTTGAATCGGTAATCTGGGTGTTTCACATCCACCAGCACACTGCCGCTGTCTTCAATCAACATTAAGTAACCTGTTTCGCCTAATTTAATATCGGCAATAATATCGGTAAGCCCGCCCAATGAAACATCCATCCCTTGAGCACCAATTAATTCACCGTTATCAATAATAGCTTTAACCGTGGACACAATCACTAAATCATCAGCAGCCCAGTAATACGCATTAGTACGGGTTGTTTTACCGTTCGCTTGTTTAGCTGTTTTGTACCATGGGCGCTGACGAGGATCATAATTGGCGTTTACGTTTCCCATTGGCCATTGAATATAACCACCTTGTTCATTCCCCATGTAAATATAAGCAAGCCCAGGGTGAGTCTCACCAAAATGATTAAATAAACTGTAAGCAGCTTGCTCCGTCGGACTTTGGTTAGGGTGATCAAGCATTACCTTCGTGCCAACATTCATATGCGTTTTTATGTTTTCACGGGCATTTTTAATCGTTTGGTGGGAGGCTAAGTAGTCCACGTTTTTAGCAATTTCAGCAAAAAACATAGTAATTGCATTATCAACTTGGCGGGCTTCACGTTCACTTAACTGAGAAAAATTATCAAGTGCTTGCTCTCTGGTTTGGGAAATAACTAAAGCAGCTATAATTAATAACGGCAAGGCAATTGCAGATGCAAAGGAGAGCTTTAATTTTTTTGATATATTCATGAAGTTAACCTCTAAAAACACTCTTAAGAATATAGTGTGGCTAAAGGGGTTGAGCAAGAAATAATATGAGAATGTTTCGAAGAGGCAATAAAAAGGTTAGCAATTAGCTAACCCTTTAACTTGATGAACTAGAAAATTACTCACCGTCTACAATAATTCGTAACATCCGGCGAAGTGGCTCCGCTGCACCCCATAAAAGCTGATCGCCCACGGTAAAGGCGCTAATGTATTTTGGCCCCATAGCGAGTTTACGAATACGGCCAACAGGAATACTCAGCGTACCGGTTACTTTAACTGGAGTTAAGTCGGTACTGGTAATGTCGCGCTGATTAGGAATAACTTTAACCCACTCATTGTGCGAGGCTAAAATTTCTTCTATTTTTTCTACACTAATATCTTCACGTAGTTTAATGGTCATCGCTTGGCTATGACAGCGCATTGCACCAATACGTACACATAAACCATCTATAGGCACAGGCTGTTTAGATGAGCCTAAAATTTTGTTGGCTTCTACTTGCGCTTTCCATTCTTCTTTTGATTGACCGCTTGGCATAGGCACATCAATCCATGGGATTAAGCTACCCGCCAGTGGCACACCAAATTGCTCTTGTGGCAAATCACTCGATGCCATTTTTTCGCTGACTATTTTATCAATTTCTAAAATAGCTGAACTAGGATTATCTAATTGCTGTGCGACACTTGCATGAATAGCCCCCATTTGGGCAATAAGCTCTTTCATATTTCGCGCACCGGCGCCCGACGCAGCTTGGTAAGTCATTGGGCTTACCCATTCAATTAGGTCGTGCTCAAATAAACCGCCCAGTGCTAGTAGCATAAGTGAAACAGTGCAGTTACCACCTACAAAGGTTTTAACGCCTTGCTCAAGCCCTTGTTCAATGACATCTTTGTTAACAGGGTCAAGTACGATAATACTGTCGTCGCTCATACGCAGCGCAGAGGCTGCATCTATCCAATAGCCATCCCAACCCGATTCACGTAATTTGGGGTACACCGCATTGGTATAATCGCCACCCTGACAGGTAACAATAATGTCCATTTTTGCAAGTTCAGAAATATCACTAGCATCTAAAAGCGGTTTAGCTGGACCTGCTAACTCAGGGCCAAGCTGACCTGCTTGTGAGGTGGTGAAAAAGGTGGTGTCGATATGTGCAAAATCATGTTGTTGTTTCATTCGCTCTAGTAATACTGAGCCTACCATGCCGCGCCATCCGACTAATCCTACTTTTTTCATTGTTTGTTCCACTGTTTGATTCATAAAAGGAGCCTATACATTAAAAATTAAAAATTCATTGCGTGAGATTTAATTTTTACAGCCCTAAGCTAACACCACCAGCACACTAAAACTAGTGAATAAAGTAGAACTCAAATTTTTTTCATAATGTAAAAAATGCAAAAGCATACAACGATTATTTTAAACTTTAATAAAAGCTTAACCTTGTTGAAACCTGTATTTACCAAGCTTAGAAGGCACATTGGAAAAGAGGTTTTGTGTAATTCTACATTCAACTAAAGGAAAAGATAATGAAGACACTTACTTTCGTTCTACTCGCTTTAAGCTCAGCATCACTTAATGTATTTGCAGATACAACGCTTTCAGCAAACACAATGGCATTAAAAGAAAATGAAAAAGTATATTTTGAACGCGCAGAAATAAATGTGGAAGAGCGACAAGGCGTACTAGTCAATACTGCAACAACCTATTACAGCCCAAAGGTATGGATAAATGGGCGTTTAGAGCAGTTTTTTGTAGGCTCTACAAATGGAAATCAATTTTGTGAAGAACGTGGTCATAACCAAGAAATTTCTGGAAGTACAATTACTTGTGGGGAAGATGAAAGCGCTTATGGTAACTTTGATTGGTATAACCAATTATGGACAATGAAAAGCACCGGTAGTAAAAACCAATGCTATCAACTTTATGCAACTATAAAGTGTCAGTAGTATATTAAATTGTAGCCCTATACTAATTATGGGGCTACAAACAATTTAGTACATTAGATGCGATGAACTGATCCTATATAGTCAGTGATGCTATCACTACAACTGCGCGCATCATCACCATTAAACTCCTCGAGTATATAAATTTTTACAGGCGTTTCTAAACTTTTTGCCTCAGCAAGCTTTTCTAAGATCTGGCCAAATTGAGTGTCTTGGTAAGCTAAAGTTAACTTGTCATTAGCCATGTGAGTAATACTATTAGTTGTTTTTACGATTACCTGAGAATGATTTAGCTGGATATCATCGACAATAACAGAACATGATCTTGCAGCTAGAGCATCATTCGCAAAACCAAAAGAACCAACTATAACAACTGAGCTAATAACCTTTCTTATTAAATTCATAGATATTATTCCTTTTAAAATAAAATTATAAAAACTTAATTACAGCCTGTTAAATATAAACAACAATTATGATTTATTTGTTAAAGAGCCATTAAAGTTAAATGATTTAGGGAGAGTATGTATATGAAGTGAATGATGTTTAAGTTAAAAGAAATATAATCAATATTAAACTACAACTGCATTTAAAACTGAGCTAGTAAAAAGCCCTACATATGGCAGGGCTAGGTTGTAACGGCTTATTTTAGTCGTTCGAGGGGTTTAAAACTCATAGCTAAAGCTTAAACTCAGCTCTCTAGGCGTTTCTTGAGAACGAATTAACACATCATTTTGTTCTACTTCAAAGTTTTGTCCCAACATATTCTTCACTTTAAGTGTTAATGTGGTATTGAACGTTGGGTAGTAACTATAAACCATGTCTAACGAGTTTAAAGGTTGTTCGTAAGCGTCATCAAAGTTGTTAACACCCGCAGCTAAAATACGGTCACCAAATACGTTATAAATAAATGAAGCTTGATGCATGCCATCATGCGAATCGTAATTCAACTGTAGGTTGGCAACATACTTTGAGTGGCCAGTCATACGTCGCTTTAGATTTGTTAGGTCGGCGCGCTGTTCTTCTGCAATTTCAACTTCTGAATCACTAACCGTTAAATTACCAGAAGTAAAAAAAGCACCACCCAATAAATCACTATGCAACTCAGTTAACCATTCAGCTTCTATACCGTAAACATAAGCTGTATCTGCATTGTCAAACTGCAGAGTAAAACGACCGTCACTTTCGGTTAATAATGCTTCGATTGGGTTATCTATATCTTTATAGAATGCGCCAACTGAGTAGTTATCACCATTGTCCATATAAAATTCGATACGTGCATCAAAGTTATCTAGGTAACTAGATTCTAAGAATGGATTACCAAGCGTTCGATAACCAGTCAACGGATCTTGGAATTGAACAGGGCTTAGCTCACGCAAATCAGGACGAACAACCGTGCTGCCATAGCCAAAACGAACTTGGTACGACTGCTGACTATATGTCATAGATAATGAAGTAAAATACTCATCTTCCATCACACTTGCTTGTTTTATCGCATCTGCACTTAATTTATCTGCCAATAAAGCAGGATCGAATGCTGAGCGAGAAAAAGCGAGAGCAACTTGACGGAAGTCCTCGTAACGCACACCACCACTTAAACGCCAATCTTGAGCAAAAGTGATATCAAAAGAGCCGTAATAAGCATCAATCATTTGCGCTGCTAGGTAATCATCGGCTGTAGGTTCTTGAAACAATAACTCTACATCCGTTGAATCGATCACAGCATCATTAGCAAAGAAGCTACCAATTGACAGTGCTTCTTCTTCACTTTGTGCTAAATCTAAAGACTGTGTTTGGCTGAAGCGATAGTTAAAAAAGTCTGTGCGGTAATCACGCGTTTTTTCAACAAAATAGCCGCCGCCCGCGATTTCAACTTCGGCGTTATCAAAGTAAAAAACTTTGTTAACATTAACGCCCCAGTTTTCTACATCGTCTTCTAGCTCAACAAATCGATACAAATAAGGATTGCCACCTAAACTGCCATTATAAAAAGTACGTTGATATTCGCCATCGGCGTACTCATCACGCACCGTTACTTCAAGCTCGCCAGGTATACTCGTCGTCGCTGTTGAATCAGTGTATTGCCAATCTACACCAACACCTTCAAGAAAACTCCACTCTAAATTGTGCATTCCACGAAGTTGAAGTATTTCAAGTTCACGTTCCTCAAAAGAGGTTAGGTGGCTTCGCTGTAATTGCCCAGCATCTATGCTTAATGACTTTGAAGGCTCTTGATAAAGCGCAACAGAAGCTTCATCTTCAGTATCTCGTAGCATCATATAGGTGGCTGTTAAATCATGGCCGCCAATTTTATAACCTAAATTTAGAGAGCTATTTAATTTTATATTATGCTTTGTTGATACTTCTTTCTCTGTGGCAGAGTAACAAGTAAAGTCATCTTTTGAACATTCAGATTCAGATGCGTCAACAGAAGAAAGTACTGCGCTAAACTTCTCTGCATTAGACCATTCATTTTCATAAGCAACTGATGCTAAGAAACCAAAAGATCCGTCTAGGCCAAATAAGTTATCAAATCGGTCGCCATAAACAGCCTTAATGCCTGCATCAGGGTTTAAGCTTTCTTTTTCTAAGCCAAAATCTCTTGGTAGTGCTTTTGATAAACTTTTATTTAAGTCTATTGCAGCTGCTTGACCAATATCAGCCCCCTGACGTCTTGACTCCACATCTCTTATATTTCTGTATGAGATATCAGACAAGCCATTGATATAGGTATTTAGCGCCGTTTTAACGGCTCCTGGTAATGCGCGTGTACCATCGTCTTTACCTAACCAATCATCACTGCCGCCATTGTATGTATAGCCTTCATCGTTTGTATCTTTATAGCTAGCACCAATCTCAACTTTAAATAAAGTATCACTTGGAATGCTTTTCGTCCTGATATTAACGTCACCACCACCAAAAGCCGCAGGCATATTAGGTGAATAGGCTTTTTGAACAGCTAAAGACTCAATAATACTTGATGGGAAAATATCAAGTGGTATTACATTTCTGGTCAGATCTGGGCTTGGAACAACTGCACCATTTAAACGCACGCTTGAGTAACGCTCACCTAAACCGCGTACATAAATAAACTTATCGTTAACTAAAGATAAGCCTGTAACACGGCGAAGTGCTGAAGCGGCATCGCTATCACCCGTTCTAGATATTTGCTCTGAACCCATTATATCAGCAACAAATGCCTGATTTTTACGTTCATCAATTACGGCACTAGCACTGCCTTTAAGGCGTGTACCTGTTGCAACAACTTCTTCTATCGCTTCTTCATTGATTATTTCTTGTGCCTGTTCAGCGAAAGAATTAAATGAAGAAAAAAGGGAGAGCAGAGATAACGTTATTAGATTAGTTTTAAACTGCTTTTGATGTTTCATATTTATATCCTCTAAACCTAAAATTCCCTTAAAAAAGGCGCCATAGCGCCTTATAATTAGAGCCGGTCTAGATTAATTACTAGCGCGTTGTAAAGATGCGGCTACAAAATCAGCCCATTCACTTGATTCACCTTCTTTAAGTGCACCAATATAACCTGCGTTAGTAAAGAAAGAGTCAACTTCACTCATGTCTTTCGCCGTTGTAGCTACCGCAGTACCTTGTGAATCTGTAATAGTTGCTGCAGTTGAAACACCATCAGCACCAAGTACATTTGCAAAATCAGCAAAACCAATCAGCTGATTATTTTCGCCACCAGTAAACCAGGTATTGATATCAAAACCTGCTAACGCACCTGTTAAAGGAGTGTTTACGTCTTCAAAATTCTTACCACACGCAAATATTGAACTCACAAATGCAATATCACCGTTGTTTGCATTGGCATGCACACCGGCATCTCCTGATTTATCTTTTTCATTATATAAATCAAAACAGCCAGCACCATCTACAGATGATGAGTTTACAAACAACATATTAGCTAATTGCGCTTTACCCCATTCTTTCATTTCCATACCGGCACCAGTACGACGCCCTTCAGCACCTTGATCACCAGTAGTAACAACGGTTGCATTAGCAATAGTTGGGTTAGAAACAGTCGTTACTAGATCTTGTGCGTCTGCAGATAATGGATCTACTTTTGCGCCATCTGTTTCAAATCCATGATTTCCATATTCATTTGAACGAACAAGAATGTACTGTCCGTAACCTTTCCAACCCTCATCCCAGTCAATACCGTCATCACCAGTATCAGTAACAACAATATGTTTAAGATTAACGCTACCACCAAAGAGCTCTATACCATCATCAAAACCATTATGTACATGAACATAATCAATGGTTGTGCCTGAGCCAACAGCATTTAGTGTTAAACCATTTAGCTCATCACCTTCAACGCCAAATCCTGCATACTTAATAACAATGTGCTTTAATATACCGCTACTATCTTGCGGGTCATTACCACCGTAATAAGATACAATACCTTCAGCTGAGTGATTACACATATCTTGTGCCGCAGCAGTCGCTGTACAACGAATAGAATGGCCACGTCCATTTACCTGAACGCCACCCCAATCCCCAATTTGAGCGGTGGTAGAATCATCACCATCAACTTCTTTAATACTTGTGAAAATAATTGGCTTATCTACTTCACCAATTGCTTCAATATTTGCACCGCGAGCAATACGAATAAAACTCTCTGGCTTGGTAAACGCAATGGTGGCGCCTGCTTCAATAGACAATGTTGGGCCATTAACATCAATAGTAGCGCCTGTAGATGTGTCTACATCGTCACCTATAAATAAAGCACCTTCAAATACATGGGCACCGCCATCATCTAGCGCGGGGATAACAAAAGAGCTAGTAATTTCTTTTGCATTACTTGCAAATGCTTGGCTGTATAAACAGTTTACGCCTTCTGCTTCACCTGTAAATGTAGCTCCATCTAATGTGTATGTGGCGCAACTTAATGTATCGCCACCATTATCACCACCTGGGTTAGTCACTGAATTGTCTACACTGTTATCAACTGTCGTAGGTGTAACGTTAATATCTCCACCACCACAACCAGCCAGTGTTATTGCTGTAGCCACTAAGCTGATTTTGAATAAGCCAGATAATTTCATTGTTCACTCCGTAAAAGTATTTAATTATTGTGTTAGCGCTTTAAGTAATAACTTAAGTCACTTTAAGGCACGATACTCATGCATTAATGTCACTTGAGTTATCGAATACGAAGTACAATACGGGAGTGTTATGACAATGAAGTTACACTTTAATAAACATAAAATGACAATGTTAATTAATTAAAAATCAATTGGTTGCTTTAAAAGTGCGCGCAAAAAAACCACACAAACTAAATGTTAGTGTGGTTTGAGTAGTGCAATTATGAAATGGTTTTTAGTGCGTCAATTAAGAGCTAATAATCGCACTATAAAAATTAAAGCAGTGCTGTTTTTAATGTTTGCGCATGCACTTTTTCGCGTTTTACATATTTGATCCATTGCTGGGCTAAACGTTGCGATTTTTTGTGCTTTTCAGCTTGTTCAAACGCAAGGATAGATGCATCAAAATTTTGTAAATTGTATTGTGCCATTCCCAAAGCAACAAACGCATTTGATTCAAAATCAAGGCCGCCTTTATCCAGTGCCATTCGCGCTGCATCAGCAGCTTCGTCATACTGCTCAGTGTTTACATACACTTCAGCCAAGCGCTGATCGTATTTACCATGCTCTGAGCGCTCTGCAGCTTTGGTAAAGTAACTAATCGACTTAGCATCTTCTTTTGCTTGTACCATAGCCTCGGCTACAAAGGCATAATTTTTAGCTGTTGGTTCAGCAATGCCCTGCTCTATTGCCTTACTCATTACACTGGCGGCTTTGTAAGCAAGCTGATTATATAAATATACCTGTGCAAGCTGTCTTAGGTCAGATTTAGAGGTTAAAAATCCTTGCTGGTAAGCCGCTTCTAAAACACTAAGCTGCTGTTTTTCTTGCCCAGTTTCACCGTACATACCGGCTAATTGCACCCAATACTCAGGTTTGTTGTATAGCTTTACCATACGCTCAAGTACGCTGACTACTTTATCCGTTTGGTTAAGTGAGTAATACATAGCACGTTGCAGTACCAGCCAGTTTTCTTTTGGTACTTTGCCTTCGCTATCACTTAAGTTAATGGCTTGGGTAATGTAACTCAGGCCTTGCTCATAGTCTTTTAATTGATAGTAGGTTTGCGCTCTTAATAAATAATATGCATCAGTTTTTGGCTTTGTATTAATGGCATCCCATTTATCTAAAAATGCGATCACCTTTTCATAGTCGCTGTTAGCCATTGCAAGCTGCGCTAAACTGAATGTTGTGCTCAGGCGTAGTGTTTCTGGAATGCCATCTTCTGCAATCACTTTTTCAAATGAGGCAATCGCTTTTACAAGGTCGTTTTCATTGTAATAAATAAACCCATAAAAGTTATGCATCATCGCAATTTCATAAGAGTTCATACTTGATGAGCGCGCTTGTATGCTGTCAAGCGCGTCTAAACCTGCTTTACTGTCGCCATCATCCGCAAGTTTTTGGGCGCGAGCTAATTGGCTGTATACCTTTTCACGCAGTGCGGGAACTCGTGTTGTTTTCTGCTTTTCAGCAGCCTGTACTGTCGCCAAATTTACACCCGGAAGTACACTCAATGCACTTGGTGTAACAACGCTGGCACTGATTGCAACAGTGCACAACATGCTAAGCTTTAATAGCTTGGTTGTTAGTTTTAATTTCATAATTGCCTCACGTTCACTCTTTACTTACTTAATAGAATTAACCATTAATTTGGAAAGAAATTTTATTTTGCACACCGGCTACTTCAACAGCTTCGCCATTAACAACGCGCGGTTTATATTTAAACTTAAGGGCCGCATCCATCGCTGCTCTGTCAAACAGTGACTCTGGCTCGGCTTTAATAACTTGTGGCTCTTTCACTGTGCCTTGCTTGGTCACTGTAAACTCAACAATGACATACCCTTCAATACCACGCGATAACGCACGCCTTGGGTATACCGGTGCCACTTTTACTATGGGTAAATACTCACCATCACTGGTTTCTAACGCTAATCCACCCGCTAGATTTACATCAGCATCGACATTGGCAGCAAAATCAAAGTTGTTGCTAGTAGCGTTGTTATCGCTACTTTGCATTTGTGGCGATTCCATTGGCGGAGGTGGTTCTTTAGGTGTTGGTGGCTTTTGTGGTTTGCGCTCCTTTTTTTGCACCGTTTCTTCTTTTTTCAAACGGACAAAATCCAACACATTCCCTTTTGCAGGCTCCGTCATGGCGCCTTCTCCGCCGGTGATCAATGCCTGCATACCTAAAAACAGCATAAAGGTCACCACACCCGCTATAATTAACGCAAGTACATAACGCATCACTCGTTACCCTTCTTGAGCCGCTATTGAAACATCAAATACACCCGCTGCACGCGAGGCATCCATCACTTTTATCAAGGTTTCTGTAGTGGCTTTTTTATCGGCCTGAATAACCACACTGCCTTGTGGATTTTCAGCTTTTAAACGTTCAATGTTGGCTTGTACAGCACGTACATCTATTTGACGTTTATTGATCCAAATTTCGCCTTGATCTGAAATAGCTACTAATATGTTAGCCCGCTCTTTTTTAACAGCCGTTGCTGCTTCTGGGCGGTTTACATCAATACCGGCTTCTTTTACAAACGAGGCTGTAACAATAAAGAAAATAAGCATAATAAATACAACATCCAGCATAGGAGTCATGTTTATTTCTTCTGCTTCATCTTCTTGGAATAAATTACCTAATGGGGCTCTCATTTTACTTCTCCTAGAACAAGCGGTGATTATGTACACCGCTTTTCAATAATTATTTAGTGGTCTAACACCATTGTGTCTTGCAACAATTCAACTTCACGCTTTGCTTTACGCTGTAAATAGGTTGAGGCAAACACCCCAGATAACGCACCGACCATTCCTGCCATTGTCGGTATGGTTGCTTTTGACACACCCGATGCCATAGAGCGTGCGCTGCCTGTACCTGTAATGGCCATTACATCAAAAACTTCTATCATCCCTGTAACTGTGCCAAGCAATCCTAATAGTGGACACAGCGCTACCATTACATTAATCAACGGTAAGTTTGCGTTTAATCGCATACTGGCGCGTGACACCATGGCCTGGCGTATTTGCTCTGCGTTCCAGCTGTTGCGTTCACTACGAGTTTTCCACGTATTTTTAACGTCTTTTTTGTAGTGTCGATAGCCATTAAAAAAGTACATAAATCGCTCGAGTATCAATAACCACATCGCGAAAATTAACACGGCAATGACCAAGAGCACTTGGCCACCCGTGTCGAGAAAATCACGGATAGCATTGATTGAATCAATCAATAGCACCATGGTTTAAGCTCCTTTCTCGCTTCGCTCGGCAATAATACCTGCACTTTGTTCTTGTAAAATAAGCAGTAAGCCTTTTGAGCGAGTATTCAATAAGGTGTATAAAAACACCGTAGGGATAGCAACAACAAGGCCTAATACTGTAGTAACCAGGGCTTGCGAAATACCGCCTGCCATTAGTTTAGGGTCACCAGTGCCGAATAAAGTAATTGCTTGGAAGGTATTAATCATCCCAGTTACCGTACCGAGTAAGCCCAGCAATGGCGCTACCACAGAGATAATTTTAATAAGCGTTAAATTACGGGTGATTTTTGGCATTTCGCGTAAAATGGCTTCGCTTAACTTAAGTTCAAGCGTGTCGTACGCCACATTAGGATACTGGTCTTTCACTTTCATGACGCGCCCTAGCGGGTTATCATCACGGGCTGTATCGTCTTTTAATTGACGACGGATTTTTCCACCCATCAGCAGGAGCGATACAAAACGCTCTAACGCAATTAATAACGCTAATAAGCCAACGCCTAAAATAACGTAACCAACTGCGCCACCTTGATGAACTTGCTCGCTGGTAACAGGGGCTTGTACTAACAAACCTAAAATTGAACCACCAGTTGGGTCAAGCGCAAACGGCACCACACCGGTGTTTGCTTGCTGCAAATCAGCCGCAGTCGCAGTAAAGCGGCTACTTGGTTGGCGAGTAAGCTGGCTAATTGTATTAGTAGAAGGCGTATACTCTAGGTACTGACCATCACTAATAAGGTTAAATGCACCCACACGTACCACTTCTTTTTGTACTTTATTGCCACCGTCAACAATTACATCAGTATTGAAGCGGCTTACTTTTCCTTGTTCGGTCATTTCGCGTTGTAGCTCAAACCAAACCTTTTCGATATCTTCAATAGACGCAAGCTTTGAGGTAGAACCCATTTTTTGCGCCAATTCGTCCATAAAAGTACTACGCCCAGGTAACTGAGACGATACCACCGAGGTTGCAAACTTATTGCTAGAATCTCCAGCAACTTGTTGTAGCACACCAAATAGCTCTTTTAATGACCCCATACGCTTTGATAAAGTATCGGTCAGGTTAGCCAATTTAATTTCGTTTTCTTCAAACTGCGTTTCTAAACGCTCTGACTCGCTAAGCATTTGGTTTCGTTTAGCTTGGGTGTTTTTAAGCATTTGCACTTGTTCATTTTGACGTGCTGCAAATTCTTGTTCGCGTTGTTTATTTTGTTCTGATTGCGCTGATTTACCCTGCTCTAACGTTTTTAATAAGGCATCTAAGTTCATTGGTTCAGCGGCACACATCGCACCTGAAAAACCTAAGCTGGCTGCAAACACGGCCATTTTTGTCATTTTCGTTAATAATTTCATGGTAAACCTCTTATTCTGCAGCATGAATTGGCAGTGTTAACATATCGGGGGCTAGTTGTTTGCGCGCAATGCGAAGCCCTTTATTAATTTGGCTAATGGTTGAATCAGGTAGTGCAACAAACGACTGTGACTGTTGATCCCAACTACCTGCTTGTTTGCCATCGCGGGTAAGGTAAATGAGTTCTAAACGGCCAATGCGTAAAAAATCAACTTCACGTTCTTTATTGTCCACATCAAGCAATGCGGTATACGCTTCAATAGTGCGTCCGTAATCAACTTCAACTTGATAAGCTTCTAAGACACGACGGAATTTTTCACTTGATGAAATATCAGCACGCTCCATCATTGCATTTAACGATTCAAGACGCTGCTTACGTTCTTGTTTTAAAAACGGCACATCTAAGGCAATAAACTGTTCAAGCCCGGTGATCATGCGAAGCATTAAAGGTGTAATTTGGCGCTCAATAATCGATACCTGATCCATTGATAAATTAAGCGATTCCATCTCTTCTATTTGGTTATTTAACTGTTTTGTCAGCTGTGCGTTATAAACGGCTAAACCATCTATTTCTTTATTTAGGGTTTTAAATTGCTGTAAACGCCCTTGCATTGAATCTGCAATCTTGTCTATTTTTGTTTGTGATTGCGCAGCTAAATTATTAATGTCGCTACTTTTATCAATTACCGTGTTTAAATCATTGGCGTGGACTGCTGCACTTGCGGCTACAATACCAGCTAAAATTAATGGTTTAACGCCTTTCATCGTATACACCTTTGCTCGTTAATTAGCGGATTTGCTAGTGTTTATTAGTCACTTTAGCCTGTTTATGAAAAAACATTTTAAAGCGAGATAGTTTCAATGAGCGAAAGTGTATAGATTAAAGATGACAAGCGTGTTGCGTAAAAAAGTCGCTTTTATGACAACGGTAATAAATTAGCCTTATTGGCTGAATTTAAAGTGCAGGGTAATGTTTGAAGCGTAAATTTTATAAGTAAGACTGTATTTCACTAAGGGTATGCTGCCAATCTATGTAGTTAATAGCAATAGGGTAAGCACGGTTGTTATGTATTAATACTAACGAAGGGAAACCTTGAATAGGTAAACTGCGAACAAAGTTAAGCTCATCATAAAAGCGACGCTGAAGTTCCTTAGAGTGTAACTGCTGAGTAAATAAACAGGGATCTAAACCAATTTTTTCGCATAGTTTAATAAGCACGTCTTCATCCGATGGATTCTGCGCCTTTAAATAATACGCTTGTTGAATAGCGTCAATCATCTGTGGCTCTTTGTTAAAGCTACGAGCAATTAATGCCGCCCTACAAGAAGGATAAGTAGAGCGGCGTGGTTGGCATTCTCGCCAAAAATTAAAATTAAACTCAGTGCCTAATTGGTTGTTAATGTTTTGCCATATGCCTTGTAGTTGCAACTGCATATCAGCACTCATTAGCTGGTCGCTATCAGCCGCTAACCCCCCGACCCTATATTCTATAGGCAGAATATTTACTAAAGCAGTTTCTAGCTTTTGCCAAGTAGGTTTATAACCCCAGCACCAGCTACACATAGGATCATGTACATAGATAAGCTTATTGACTGACATGCTCGCCCTGCGCAAATATGACTTTATTACGCCCTTGTGATTTTGCCTGATATAAATATTCATCGGCTTGTTTTAATGCACTGTTGAAGTCGTCAACATGATTAGCTTGTGCAATGCCAATACTGCAGGTTAACGATACTCGTTGTTGTTTATCAGATAATATCACATGATGTTGCACGCATTCTCTAAAGCGATTAGCTAAAATACTTGCTTCAATGGTCGTTAGCTGCGGTAAAATTACTACAAACTCTTCACCACCATAACGGGCTTTAAGGGCGGTTGCAGGAAACTGCGACTCTAATAATTTAGTGAACTCTATTAATACGGTGTCACCAAAATCATGACCATAGGTGTCGTTTAATTGTTTAAAGTTATCTAAATCTAGGAGCAATATAGACAGCGGTAAATAATGTGCAGGTCGTGAAGCGGCGAGCTTTAAAAAATGAGAGGTAATAAAGCGACGGTTGGGTGCACCTGTGAGCTGATCTGTATAGGCGTATTGTTTTTGCTCTAAGGTAATATCAGCAATGGCAAGGTGGCTTCGGTGACGAAAATACTCACCGATAAAAGAAAAGACCAACACGAGTGAAAATGCAGCAACAAAACGGGTTTTTTCTACCTCACCATAAATAACCTGCCCCATATCGGGGCCATACAACATAACAATACAGCACAATAACATGGCACTGCTTAACCACGCGCCAAGTTTAACACCCAGTATGGCAAATACAGCTACAGGATAAAACATTAGCCAATATAACGCAGTGTTATCTTTACCGCCTGTGTACACCAATGCTAAACACATCAAAAATACAATCATCAGAGTAATTAACGCAATAGCATTGAGCTTTTTGGTTTTTATAAAATAAACGATGCACCCGACAATCGTTAAGTTAACTGAAATTAATGCGGCAGTTAATATAGGTGCATAAACGCGATAATTTGCAATCACCAAATAAGTAATTAACACCAAGGCAATCGCTATCATGGTAAATAAAGAAAACGCTTGGCGTTGTCTATCAAAGCTATAAACACTGTCAATATTAACTAGACTAAGCCAGTTTGGTTTATTTATTTTTGTTTTATTGATCATACTTTGAATTTTTTAACCATCCGATCTAAGTCGCTAAATTGATGCTTAAGCTTGGTACATTCCTCTAAAGTAAGGTTAAGGTTAGATTGACCTTGAGTAGATAAGTCGCTAATAACATGAATATCTGAGTGTAATGATTTAACAACTTGGTTTTGTTCATCTGTGGCATTAGCCACACTATGATTAGCATCCGTTATTTGCCTTATCGCACTAATTATTTGCTTCATTACGTCGCCGACGGCATCCGCTTGCTGAACACTTTTTTCACTTTCTTCTAAACTGGTTTTCATCAGTTCAACGGCAGAGCTTGAGCCTTTTTGCAGTTCAATAACCGTATTTTCAATTTCTTGCGTTGATTGTTGAGTGCGTTGTGCTAATTGCCTTACTTCATCGGCAACAACGGCAAACCCTCTTCCCGCTTCACCCGCACGTGCGGCTTCTATCGCTGCATTTAAAGCGAGCAAGTTAGTTTGTTCACTCACTCCTTTAATTACCGCTAATACATTACCGATATTGGCGGTATGTGAATCTAAACTATTAATTGTTTCTTGCGCTTGCTCTATATTTTGCGAAAGTTGATGAATGCTTGATACGTTGTTAGTCAGTGTTTGCTGATTTTTAGCACAATATTGATCAGCATCTTTAGCAAGCGTTGAGGCATTACTTGCACTGCTTGAAATTTCTGTGGCGGTAGCAGAAAACTGATTAATTGCCGATGCTACGCTGTTAGTACGTTCACTTTGATCGTCATACATAGTCAAGGTTGAATCTGTTTGCGTAACCAGCTTAGCAACAGCTGTTTCTAACAATTGCGCTGAAGACTTAACTTGAACAATTGAATTTTGAATTTTTTCTATAAAAATATTAAATGAATTACTTAACTGACCAAACTCATCATCGTTTTCTACACTGAGGCGACGAGTTAAATCGCCTTCACCTTGAGCTATATCTCTAATAGCATCGTTTAAGCGATACATAGGACGCATTAAGTAACGCAATAAAAGCTGTAGCGCAAAAACAATGACTAAGGTGCCTACTATTAAGTAAATCAGTGCTTTTTGACCAAATGCCGACACACTTTCGAAAGCCGTGTCTTTATTGATCACTGCTCCTAAATACCAATCAACATTTTCTATGCCATGAATTTTAGTAAATGACACTAAAACAGTTTCATCAGCAACTTGGTGCTCTGTAAAAGTATCAGCCAGCTCAATGTCTTTTCCAAATAATTCAGTAAGCGCTTTTGAATTTAACTTACTATTTGGATGGCTTAGTATTTGCCCCTTATGATCTAATAAAAAGCCATAACCTAACCCTAAAAAATCAATATTGTCGATAATTTTAGCTATGGTTTGCATATCAATATCAGCACCTGCAACTCCTTTAAATTGGCCATTAATATTTATGGGCGCAACAGCTGAAATGGTCAGTTCATTGGTGGTTACATCAATATAAGGGGTGGTGAATGCAGTGTTAGTTTTGTTTTCAACCAACTTATACCAAGGGCGGCTAGTTGCATCAAAATCGTCGGGTAAAATGACGCTTTGATCATTTAAAATAAACGCGCCTGAGGATTCGCCGATGTAAGTATTTTTAAAATCACCTGCCATCTCTGCAGTATTTAATTGCGATAATGTAAGCGCTTTAGCGTCTGTAACTTGATAGGTGTTTGCCAGCGAGATAACAATGGCTAACTTGTTATTCAGCCAGCTTGCAATGTTCTGCGATACAGACTGGGAACTTTGTTTTAATACTAAAGATAGCTGCTCTTGAGTTTGATGACGCATTGAAAAATAGTTGTTAATAGTGAAAACACCTAACACTAAAACTAAGACCAATGACGCAGCGATGGTGATTTTGGAGGTGAATTTCAGCGAGCTAAACATAAGTACCTTAAGAATTAATCATTATTATCACTGTCTTTTTAACAAATTTTTAACTGAAAGTCTTAGCAAATATAAGCTGGGATTGATTAAATTTTAAAAAATAATGATAAAGTATTGTTTTGATGTACAGAAAAATATCTATAAGATGATTTTTTAATAGAGACGGTCTAACTAGTCGCAA
>NZ_JASDDF010000046.1:0-30876 GCF_030407535.1 Pseudoalteromonas sp. APC 3224
ATTATGTTACAGAGCTAGCCATTAAATCTCGGGAGCTTAAGTTTTTACCAGACTTTCGAAGCTTTAATAAATTAAAATCGCTCAGTTTGTCTCATATTAAATCAGGTGACCTATTGAATGATATAACTAGTAAAACATTAACCTCCCTGCATTTAAGCAATACAGATTTAACTGAGGTTAAATTCGGAAAAAACATTGAAAATTTAGATAACATATCAATAATTTTTGCTAATGAGATTAAAGACTTTACCTTTGTAACAGACTTAAAGAACTTAAAATGCTGTAGTGTATTAGCTTCAAGAATAAACGGATTTAGAGGTATAGATAAGTTAAAAAACCTTACGAGTTTGACCATATCACATTGCAATATTAACAGTAATGTTGATTGGTGTTTGCTAGGTAGGTTAAGTAAATTAGAAGAGCTAGACTTTACTATCGATGGTATTGAAGATATTAGTTTTCTTTACAAACTCAAAAGCTTGAGGTTTTTAATTGTAAATACGAAGAAAAAAATAAGCGAAACTAAGGGGCTGGTTTTAAAAGATTTAAAATCTAGAGGTGTAATGGTTCATATGTAAATGAGCTCTAGCAGTCTCATTCAGATGTTTTAGTTTTTACTTATGTCATACTCCAGTATTTACATAGAGTATATATCTAGATACTGGGCTTTCAGTATAAATAATAAAATGTTAATAACACTTTTAATATTTATACTGAAAATTAACTCAGCCCTTTTATCGCGCTACTTATTCCATCTAAACTCAGCGGGTACATTCTGTTATCCATCAGCTGCTTTATAAAATCAATTGATTGATAGTACGGCCAGTGTTCAACCGGTTGTGGGTTGAGCCACGCGACTTTATCAAAGTGATTGGTGATTCGGTTTAACCATGCACTGCCGGGTTCTTCATTCCAATGCTCTACTGAGCCGCCAGGATAGGCAATTTCATACGGGCCCATAGTGGCATCGCCAACAAATATAACTTTGTAGTCGCTAGTAAACTTGTTGATGAGTGTCATGGTGTCAATAACGTTTGAGTGGCGGCGTTGGTTATCTTGCCAAACGTGTTCGTATAAACAGTTATGGAAGTAGTAAAACTCTAAATGTTTAAACTCACTGTGGGCGGCGCTAAATAACTCTTCACAGGTGTGAATGTAGTCATCCATTGAACCGCCAATATCAAACAACATCAATACTTTTACCGCGTTGTGGCGCTCGGGGGCCATTTTTACATCGAGCATGCCGCCTTGCTTGGCGGTCGCGCGTATGGTTTCGTTTAAATCAAGGGTGTCGCTCGCGCCAGTACGGGCAAATTTGCGGAGCTTTTTAAGCGCCAATTTTATAGTGCGTGAACCAATTTCACGGTCAGAATCTAGGTTACGGTATTCGCGCTTATCCCACACTTTTACTGCTTGGCGATTGCGGCTGCCGTCTTGACCAATGCGAACGCCCTCAGGGTTATAACCATATGCACCAAAAGGCGAGGTGCCGCCTGTACCTACCCACTTATTGCCGCCAGCATGGCGTTTTTGCTGTTCTTCTAAACGCTCTTTTAGGGTTTTCATTAGCTCGTCGAGCCCGCCCATGGCTTTTAGTTGGGCTTTTTCTTCATCGCTTAGGTGCTTTTCAAACTCTTTACGCAACCAATCTTCAGGTAAATTGTGTTGTTGTTTTAAGCTCTCGAGTAGGTCTAAGTCGGCAATACCGCTAAAGTAATCGCTAAAGGCTTTATCGAACCGATCAAAATGGGTTTCGTCCTTTACCATAATAGTGCGCGCTAAATGATAAAACGCGTCTACATCAGCAAATATAACGCCTTGTTTTAAAGCGTTAATTAAATCGAGTAGTTCGCGCAGGCTCACAGGTAAGCGGTATTCTCGTAATTTGAAGAAAAACGCAATCAACATCTTAACGGCGACTCATAAAGGCTAATTTTTCGATTAGGCTTATGTCTTGCTCGTTTTTAAGCAGCGCACCAAACATCGGCATTAAACCGCCTTTTTGCGCTTTGTCGTGCAGGGTTTTTGCGTCTATATCTTCAGCCATTAATAGTTTTAACCAATCAAGTAACTCGCTGGTGGATGGCTTCTTTTTAAGGCCGTTGGCTTCACGTAAGTTAAAAAATACTTCTAGCGCTTGGCGAACTAAATCTTGTTTAACATGCGGGTAGTGCACATCAATAATTTGCTGCATTTCGTCGCTATTTGGAAAATCAATATAATGGAAAAAACAGCGACGTAAAAACGCATCAGGCAGCTCTTTTTCATTGTTTGATGTGATGATCACAATAGGGCGCTCTTTAGCCACAATGCGCTCACCGGTTTCGTATACATGAAATTCCATTTTATCGAGTTCGAGTAGTAAATCGTTTGGAAACTCAATATCGGCTTTGTCTATTTCGTCAATAAGCAGTACTGGGCGTTTGCCGTTTAATTCAGCGTACATGAAGGCTTGCCACAGCTTACCTTTAACTATGTAGTTGCTAATATTGTGAACGCGCTCATCACCTAGCTGGCTGTCGCGCAAACGCGATACTGCATCGTACTCGTACAAACCTTGCTGCGCTTTAGTGGTTGATTTTATATGCCACTGAATAAGCTCAGTATCTAAACTTTTCGCTAACTCTTCAGCCAGCATGGTTTTACCTGTGCCAGGCTCGCCTTTAATTAAAAGCGGTTTTTGCAGCATAATAGCGGCGTTTACTGCCTGTTTTAATGCTGAGCTTGCGATGTAATTATCAGTAGAATTAAATTGCACGGGTTATCCTTTATCTGGTCTGAGCAGTAATTGTTATGCGTTATAATGCCATAGTTAATCGGCTTCACCAAGGTAGGCAAAACGGGCGATAGTTTTACCGTCTTTTTCTACGGTTTCAGTAAACATACTTAGTGGGCGTGCCCATATGCCGTATTCACCGTATAAGGCTTGGTAAATAACCAATTGCTCGTTGGTTTCGCTGTGAGTCGCCACATGCATAACTTTATATTGTGGGCCTTTGTAGTGTTGATATAAACCCAGTTTTAGTGCTGTAGTCATAGTCTGTTATCTTGTATAATTTGCCTTCGCTTTTTATTATGCCAAAGAATACAGCAATACTATGAATTATATTTCTCTTGATGATTACAAAAAAGCCTGGGTATTTCGCCACAAAGATATTCCGGTTTCAGATATTGATGCAGCCAATATTAAACCCATGACCAGCGAGCGTGCCGCCGTACTGTGGACAACCATGGTGAGTCGCGAACATGATCATCCAGACTTTTTTGATAAAACCGATTGGTGCGCGCAAGAGCAAAACTTTAGCCAAGAAATTAATTGGGAAGATGCGTGGGAAAGCGAAGAACCCCAATTTCCAGATGCTATTTTGAACCACTTAGATTGGCAGGCTAATACCACAGTGTATTTTTGCATGGCACGCGACAATATTATCGAAACGACATTTGATGTGTTTAAACGTAACTGGCAAAACTTTATGTTTTTGGCTGATGGCAGCTTATTAATAGGTAAAAAGCGCAGCACTATGGTGCAATTTTTAGAATCAGGTATTGCAAAATTAGGTGAAAAGCCAAGCGCTTAAATTACTACAAGTGCTTAAAAACTGTGCATTACTGTGTTATAAAACAGTATTAAAATGTTTTTTTGAGTACAGCGATTGGTTGCTAAAAATAAGCAGTTTAACACAAGCCAGCAAGTTGAAATGTGGCAAACTGATGCAGAAAAAGTGCTTTACGCACAATTATGCAATGCTTTTTATCAGCGTGAAGTTCAGCGCTTAGTGGCTGAACCTAATGGTGACCGTTTACGCAGGCAATTAAAAAGCCTGCCTTATTATATTGAACGTGCCGCAACACGTGTAGCTAATGCACCATTGCCTTTTACGCTTGATGCGCAAAATGGAGGCTGGCTTGAAAAACAAAAACCAACACCGCCAGAGGCTAATCCTTCAGCGAATGAACTTTTTTATCAAGCGCATGCCAAAGTAGGGCTAATAATTCCGGTATTATTACAAAGTCACGGTCAAATTCGGGTTAGAATAGATAGCATTGATCAAGTAGCTGATACGCAACTGCATTGTAATGAACTTGGCTGGTTTGATTTTTTAGGCCAAGGACTTGAGCAACAAAGTGCGCAATTGCTTAAACCTAGTAAAACGAGCCTTGCAGCAGCGTGTTGTGGCCACCAGTGGCAGTTTTCAAAGCGTAGCACGCCACGGGTTTTGTCATTACGGGAAATGTTACTAGCTGCCAATATTAATTGGCGCAATGTTAAGCGGCCGCTAGCATAAGTAGATAATTAAAAATTAAAATAAGGAGTGTTTAATGCGATTTTTTCAATTTGGCTTGTTGTGCTTAGCACTTTTTATCCAGTATCGGCTTTGGTTTGGTCATAACGGGGTGCAAGACTACACCCGTTTAAAAAATGCGGTGGCATCGCATCAACAAACTAACGAAAAACTAATAAAGCGTAATAAAGTATTAAAAGCGGATATAGAAGATTTAAAGCTCGGCCACGAAGGCATTGAAGAGCGTGCCCGCAACGAATTAGGAATGATTAAACCGGACGAAACCTTTATTCGTGTTTTACCGGCTCAACACCATGACAAATAAACAAACTATTGCTGCTATTGTTCCTGCCGCAGGTGTTGGCAGTCGAATGCAACACACAACACCAAAGCAATATATTTCCTTAGCAGGGAAAACTATTCTAGAGCATACGCTCGCTAAGTTATCGCAGTTACCGCAGTTAAACTCTATAGTGGTGGCTCTGAGCGAAAGCGACCCCTACTTTGACGACCTTACGCTAGCTGATCCTCGCATTGTGCGTGCTATTGGCGGTAAAGAGCGCGCAGATTCAGTGTTAAATAGTTTATTGTTTTTAGCTGCCAACCCACCTGCTTGGGTTCTGGTGCATGACGCTGCAAGACCTTTAGTCGATATTGCTGATATAGAGCGCTTAATCGCACAGTGCATGCAGGCTGATGAAGGCGGCATTTTAGCCAGCAAAGTAAAAGACACTATAAAACGAGGGCAAAGCCATGCGCAGCAAACTGTGCCTCGTGATGATTTATGGCAAGCGCTTACCCCGCAACTGTTTAAATACAACGAGCTTAAAACGGCATTGCAAAGTGCGCTTAACGGCGGCGTTACTATTACTGATGAAGCCAGTGCAATGGAGTGGGCAAATAAGCCGGTAAAGCTGGTAGCAGGGCGTAGTGATAATATTAAAATTACCACCCCAGAAGATTTAGATTTAGCAGGCTTTTTACTGCAAAAACAAAATAATGAGAGTGCAACATGATACGAATAGGCCATGGTTTTGACGTGCATAAATTTGGAGGCCAAGGGCCTTTAACTATCTGCGGCGAAAAAATTGATTATCCACAAGGCTTTTTAGCACACTCAGATGGTGATGTAGCTATTCATGCCTTATGTGACGCTATTTTAGGATCATTAGCGCTGGGCGATATTGGTAAGCATTTTCCGGATACGGCCAGTGAATATGAAAATATTGATAGCCGTATTTTACTTCGCCATGTAGTGAACCTTGCTAAGCAACAAGGTTATGTATTGGGCAATGCGGATGTCACTATTGTGGCACAAGCACCAAAAATGCTGCCGCACATTCAAGCGATGCGTGGCAACCTTGCCAGTGATTTAAATGCCGAGCTTTCACAGGTAAATGTAAAAGCTACTACTACCGAAAAGCTCGGTTTTGAAGGGCGTAAAGAAGGCATTTCAAGCCATGCCGTGGTCATTATGAGCAAACAAAACGCATGAGCGAATTAAATTATTTATATGGCGCGCCGCTTTCCAAAGCCGACTTTAAAACCACCGCAGAAGACTTTATGGTTGATGAGGATCTCGGTATAGAGTTTACCGGCAGTGGCGAACATGTGTGTTTGCAAGTGGTTAAAAAGGGTGAAAACACCCAATATGTTGCCAAGCTGATTGCACAAAAAGCGGGTGTATCGCCACGTGATGTAAGCTATGCCGGTATGAAAGACCGCCATGGAGTATGCTCGCAGTGGTTTAGCGTAAAAGTACCGATTAAAAAGCATATTGATTTTACTGAGCTGAACAGTGAAAGCGTATTTGTGGTATCGCAGCAGCGCCATGAGCGAAAATTGCGCACTGGTTGCCATAAAGGAAATAGATTTACTATTACCTTGCGCAATGTAACCGAGCCGCTTGATATTTTATGCCGTATAAACGCGGTACGCGCAGGTGTGCCTAACTATTTTGGTGAACAGCGCTTTGGTCGTGATGGACACAACCTAGTGATGGCCGAAAAAATGTTTGCCGGTGAGCGTATTCGCGATAAAAAGCTGCGAGGCATTATTATTTCTGCTGCGCGTTCACATGTGTTTAATCAAATTGTTAGTTTACGCGTGGCTGAGCATGGCCTTGCTAAAACCATGCATCGCGAAGTATTTATGCTCAGTGGCAGTAATGCATTTTTTGAAGATGCGATAAGTGATGAAAATATTGCACGGCTTGCTTCTGGCGATATTATGATGTCGGCGCCCATGGTGGGCAAAAGTGAAAAAGGCTTAACCGAACAAGAAAAAACATGGTTGGCACCGTATCAAGCATGGTGTGATGGCTTAGGGGGTTTAGGGCTTAAAAACGAGCGTAGAATGCTGCGTTTAATACCCCAAGAGCTAAGCATAGAAACACTTGATGAACGCACATTAAAACTCAGCTTTGGTTTACCCAAAGGCTGTTTTGCAACGGCTTTACTGCGCGAACTGGTTGATTATACTGACGCCAGCCCACGCGAGCGAAAAGAAAAGGATACCGCAGATGAAGATTCTATTAAGTAATGATGATGGTGTTAATGCCAAAGGTATTGCTGTTTTATATCAAGCATTAACACAAATTGCTGAGGTAACGCTGGTTGCTCCAGATAGAAATTGTAGTGGTGCTAGTAATTCACTAACGCTAATGAATCCGCTGCGTGCCACAACGCTCGACAACGGATTTATGTCGGTAAACGGTACACCCACTGATTGTGTGCACTTAGGTGTTAATCAATTAGTGGATGAAAAACCCGATTTGGTTGTTGCCGGTATCAATCATGGCGGTAATTTAGGCGACGATACACTTTACTCTGGTACAGTTGCTGCGGCGACTGAAGGTCGTCATTTGGGCTTACCAGCGATTGCGGTATCTTTGTGCTCTCATCATGGTGAGCATTTTGAAACAGCGGCAGCCGTTACTGTAAATATTATTAAAGGACTTGCCTCACATCCGCTGCCGAAAGATCAGATCATTAATATTAATGTTCCCGATATTCCGCTCTCTGAGCTCAAAGGCGTTCAGGTAACTCGTTTAGGAGCTCGTCACAAAGCAGAAACTATGACCAAGCAAACCGATCCATGGGGACGCGATATTTTTTGGTATGGATCGCTAGGGCTTGAAAGCGACGCCGGTGAAGGTACTGACTTTTATGCGGTTAATAATGGCTATGCATCAGTGACCCCGTTAAGCGTTGATATGACCGCCAAAGACAGTATTAAAGCCGTGGGAGAGTGGTTAGCCGAGTTGGAGATTAATCGTGCTGGCTAATTATACTCGCAGTGCACAAGCACTTTCAGACCTTTTACAGCGAGATGGCGTAGAAGATAAAGAGGTTTTAAAAGCGATTGCGCAAATTCCTCGGCATATTTTTATTGATGATGTACTCAAACACAAAGCGTATCAAAATACCGCGCTACCTATAGGACAAGGGCAAACTATTTCTCAGCCTTATATTGTTGCGCGCATGACCGAGCTAATGCGATTAGCCGGTGTGCAACATAAGGTGTTAGAAATAGGCACAGGGTCGGGCTATCAAACGGCGGTTTTAGCTAAAACCTTTGATAAGGTATATTCGGTAGAGCGTATTAAAGCTTTGCAATGGCAAGCTAAACGCCGATTACACCAGCTCGATTTGTACAATGTCACCATGAAACATGGCGATGGTTGGCAAGGCTGGCAGTCACAAGCGCCATTTGATGGCATTATCGTGACCGCTGCGGCAACCACCATTCCCCCCGAGTTACTCGCACAACTTGCCGATGGAGGCGTATTACTCGCCCCTATTGGTGAGGCAGAACAAAAATTAACCATGGTTATTCGCCAAGGCGATAGCTTTACAGAGCATGTAATTGCGCCAGTTAGATTTGTACCTTTAGTCCCTGGTGATATTGAATAGGAATTCATTTTGAAGTTGTTTACCAAGTTATACGATATGGCGCTAGTGTGGGCTAAACACCGCCATGCAGAACGTTATTTAGCAGGAATGAGCTTTGCCGAATCGGTTTTCTTCCCAGTTCCACCTGATGTAATGTTAGCGCCTATGTCGCTAGCGCAACCAAGTAAGGCATGGCGATTTGCAAGCTTTGCCACGGTTGCTTCTGTGCTCGGCGGCGTGCTGGGTTACTTACTTGGATTTTGGTTGTTTGAACCGGTTGTAGAGCCCTTTATTGCGCAAATGCAATGGCAAGATAAATTTAATACGGCGCTTGCATGGTTTAAAGATTATGGCGTTTGGGTGGTATTTATAGCGGGGTTTTCTCCTATTCCTTATAAGGTATTTACCATTGGCGCTGGCGTATTACAAATGGCGTTTTTACCCTTTATTATTGCCTCGGCTATTGGGCGTGGCGCGCGTTTCTTTTTAGTATCTGCTTTAATGAAGTGGGGTGGAGTTAAAATGGAACAAAAATTACGTCAATATATTGAAGTACTTGGCTGGGCAGTGGTTGCTTTAATCGCTGTTGCGTACGTATTATTGCGATAATCGCCATAATGCAACGATGTTAAAACAGAGGGCAAAACACATTGAATAAACAAATACGCTGTTATGTTGCTTTATTTATTAGTGTTTTGCTTTGTGCATGCTCGTCTCGCCATGTTCCTGCTCCTGTAAGTAGTTTAAATAATAATATTAATGACTATCCCTCACGGATTAATATTAACGGTGGCAAGTACACGGTACAAAAAGGCGATACACTTTATTCGATTGCTTTTAGTGCTGGAAAAGATTTCAGAGAACTTGCAAAAAATAATTCAATTCCATCACCTTACACTATTGTTCCTGGTCAGGTTGTATCCCTTTTAGAACCAAGTAGGTCAAGGGTTGCACAAAAAACTTACCAAAATAAGCCCGCTAAAAAGTCATCTAATTTACAAAAAAGTAACAGAAAATTAAAGAAAGAGCTTGATAAGCCGAAAAAACGTAGGTATGTTCAAAAACAAGCTAACCAAAAAATTAGTCAGTCTCAAGGTTCTTCAGCTAAAAAGTTGAGTTGGTTTTGGCCTGCTAAAGGTAAAATAACAAAACGCTTTTCTAACAAGGAAAATGGTTACAAAGGCCTACAGATTGCTAATAAAAAGGGTACTGCTGTACTCGCCGCTGCAAAAGGAACGGTAGTTTACGCGGGTAGTGCGCTAAGAGGTTACGGTAATTTAATCATATTGAAACATAATGATGATTACCTAAGTGCTTATGCACATAACTCAACGTTACTTGTGAAAGAAAAGCAAATAGTGAAGGCGGGACAAAAAATAGCAGAAATTGGTAATTCAGAGTCTTCAGTAACGGCACTTCGTTTTGAAATTCGTTATCGAGGAAAAGCTGTTAACCCTGCTAAGTACCTACCCTGAACTGAAGGTGTTGATTGACTGTTCTGGAGAAGGCTCATGGCTAATACAGCAAAAGCTTGTAAAACGACTACAGACCTAAATCATAAAGTTATTGATAGCTTGCTCAGGAGAAGTCTTATGGCTGATGTAGCAAAAGCTGAGAAAACCCCCACTGATGATAAGTTTGACGACTCTAAAATAGAGGAGACAACGAAGTTACTTGATGAAGTGGAAGATGAAGATGTATTTGTAAAAGAAGAAGTCACTAAAAACCTCGATGCCACCCAGTTATACTTAGGCGAGATTGGTTTTTCCCCTCTATTAAGTGCAGAAGAAGAAGTGTTTTTTGCACGAAAATCGCTTAAAGGCTGCGAAGCCTCCCGAAAACGTATGATTGAAAGTAACTTACGCTTAGTTGTAAAAATTGCGCGTAGGTACAACAATCGTGGACTTGCTCTACTTGATTTAATTGAAGAAGGTAACTTAGGGCTGATCCGAGCAGTTGAAAAGTTTGATCCTGAACGGGGTTTTCGATTTTCTACTTATGCCACATGGTGGATACGACAAACCATTGAACGGGCAATAATGAATCAAACCCGTACTATTCGTTTGCCTATTCATGTTGTTAAAGAGCTTAACGTTTATTTACGTACAGCACGTGAGCTAACTCAAAAGCTTGATCATGAGCCAACCGCAGAAGAAATTGCAGAAAGCTTAGACAGACCGGTCGAAGATGTAACAAAAATGCTTCGCCTAAACGAAAAAATAGCGTCTGTAGATATGCCTATTGGTGGCGAGAATGACAGTGCATTGTTAGATGTAATTGCCGACGAAAAAAATGTAGGTCCTGAAGGTGAAGTGCAAAACAATGATATGAATACGCATATTATTGACTGGTTAGGTGAATTGAACCCTAAGCAGCGCGAAGTACTGGCACGTCGGTTTGGTTTACTCGGTTATGAGCCTTCAACGCTTGAAGATGTGGGCCGTGAAATTGGGTTGACCCGCGAGCGAGTTCGCCAAATACAGGTTGAGGCGCTACGTCGGTTAAAAGATATTTTGCAGCAAGAAGGATTAAGTACCGAAAGCTTGTTTGAGCAGTTTGCTTAATCTAAACACACAGTAAAATTAAATACAGCCCGACTTTTTAGTCGGGCTGTTTGCGTTTAAAGCAGTGCTTTTAATTTATAAAGCAGTTCATGCGCCTGACGCGGTGATAGGTTATCGGGATCTATTGCGGTCATTTGTTGCTCAAGTTCACTAGGCTGAATTATTTGCGGTTCACTATCAAACGGTAAAACCTGTTGCTCTGTGGTGACTGTTGTGACACTTTGATGATTTTCAAGCAAGGTTAGCTTTTGTTTAGCTTGGGCAATAACCGCTTTAGGCACACCAGCCAGGGCTGCCACTTGCAAACCAAAACTTTTACTTGCGGCACCATCTAATACCGTGTGCATAAAGGCAATGGTATCGTTGTGTTCAATGGCATCTAGGTGCACATTAACCAGCCCAGGCGTTTGTTCTGCAAGCTCAGTGAGTTCAAAGTAATGGGTTGCGAACAGAGTTTTAGCCGCGATTTTTGAAGCAAGATGATCAGCTGTTGCGTATGCCAGTGATAAACCATCGTAAGTACTGGTTCCTCGGCCTATTTCATCCATTAATACCAATGATTGTGCGGTGGCATTATTTAAAATTGCCGCAGTTTCTGTCATTTCAACCATAAAGGTAGAGCGCCCAGATGCTAAGTCGTCACTGGCGCCAATGCGAGTAAATATTCTATCAATATTACCAATCTTTGCGCTATCAGCAGGAACGTAACAGCCAATGTGCGCCATAAGCACAATAAGCGCAGTTTGGCGCATGTAAGTTGATTTACCGCCCATGTTAGGACCAGTAATTATCAACATTTTACGCTGGCTATTGAGCTCCACAGGATTGGCAATAAATGGGTCTTTCATTACTTGCTCAACTACAGGGTGGCGGCCTTGTTCGATGCTGATATTATCGTTATCGCAAAGCTCAGGCTTGGCATAATTTAGCGTTTGGGCACGCTCTGCTAAATTATTCAGTACATCTAAATCGGCAATGACCGAGGCCATTATTTGCAGCTGCTCGATATGCGGAGCAATAAATTCAAATAGCTGTTCGTATAGCTGCTTTTCTAGGGCCAGCGCTTTTGATTGGCTGCCGAGAACCTTGTCTTCATGTTCTTTAAGTTCTGGAATTATATAACGTTCATTATTTTTTAACGTTTGACGACGAATATAATCTGCAGGCACTAAGTGCGAGTTAGCGCGGCTCACTTCAATAAAAAAGCCATGCACTCTGTTATAACCAATTTTAAGTGTACTAATACCTGTGCGTTCACGTTCGCGCTGCTCTAGCTGTTCAAGCACATCGGTGGCACCTTGGCTTAAATTACGCCACTCATCAAGTTCGCTGTTATACCCTGGCGCAATAACACCGCCATCACGTATTAACACTGGTGGGTTATCAATCACTGCACGTTCAAGTAATGCTTGAAGCTCGGGGAGCTCTTTAGAGTGGGCAATAATATGAGAAATACGCGCATCTGTGGCATCGCTTAATAAGTTATGTAGCGGTGCTAATGCTTGAAGCGCACTACGAAGCCGTGTTAAATCACGTGGCCGAGCAGTGTGTAATGCCAAGCGAGCAATTACACGTTCTATATCACCAATATCTCTGAGAGCGTCATGCAGCTCACTGCATAATTGCACATCTAAAATAGCACTAATGGCATTTAGACGAGAGTTTAACTCGTCTTTATTACGAATAGGGGTATGAATACGGCGCTTAAGTAATCGTGAGCCCATAGCTGTGGCTGTTTTATCAAGCACTTGGGCAAGGGTATTTTCAAAGCCACCTGATAGATTAACGGTAAGCTCAAGGTTTTTGCGAGTTGGCGCATCTAAAATAACCGCGTGTTCGTTATGCTCAAGGGTAATTGCACGAATGTGCGGTAATGCAATACGTTGGGTATCTTTTACGTATTGCATTAAACAGCCTGCCGCTACCAAGGCGCTATGCGCTTTGTCGACGCCAAAACCGACTAAATCTTTGGTGCCAAACTGCTCGCACAGTAAGTGTTGCGCGGTATCAAGGTCAAACTCCCAATCAGGGCGACGGCGCGCTCCCTTAATATGTTCAATTAAATGAGTGTTTTCAAAGTGTTCACTATATAGTAATTCAGCAGGCGCTAAGCGTTGTAGGGTTGAGCTAAATGCTTCATCGGTACTAACTTCAACAACATTGAAGCGCCCAGAGTTGATATCAAGATACGCAACACCGTATTGACCTTTTTTATTTTGCCAAACACTGGTTAGTAAGTTGTCTTGGCGCTCTTGTAGTAAGGCTTCGTCAGAAATAGTACCTGGGGTTACAATACGCACTACTTTGCGTTCAACAGGGCCTTTGCTGGTGGCAGGGTCACCCACTTGTTCACAAATAGCCACCGACTCGCCCATTTGTACTAAGCGGGCTAAGTAGTTTTCTACCGCATGATAAGGCACGCCCGCCATAGGAATAGGATCGCCCCCTGCTTTGCCACGGTGTGTTTGTGAAATATCAAGCAACTGCGCGGCGCGTTTTGCGTCATCAAAAAAGAGTTCGTAAAAATCCCCCATCCGATAAAACAATAAAATATCGCGATGCTCTGATTTTATTTTTAGATACTGCTGCATCATAGGGGTTTGTTGTTTTATAGTGTGCGGTGCATAAAGATCAAACGACATGTATTTACCCAAAGGCTGAATATGGAATTACATCAAGAGATTAAGACACTTGCTGCGCAATTAGGCGCTATTTTAACGGATAAACGCTTATGGATCACTACCGCTGAATCATGTACTGGTGGTGGAGTGAGTTATTCGCTTACCGATACCCCAGGAAGCTCTGCATATATTGATCGTGCATTTGTTACTTATAGCAATAACGCAAAGCATGAATTACTCAATGTGAAGCATGCTACCCTCGAGCAATTTGGCGCAGTAAGCGAACAAACAGTCATTGAGATGGCTGCAGGTGCCTGTAAGGCAGCAAATGCTGATATTGGTATTGCTATTTCAGGAATTGCAGGTCCAGGTGGTGCCACTGAGGGCAAACCGGTAGGGCTTGTGTGGTTTGGACTGCAAATTAACGGTAAACACTGGACGTTTGAACAAGTATTTAATGGTGATAGGGCGCAAGTTAGGCTGCAAGTCATTGTATTTTCTTTAAAAACTATAATAGAGAAGATAAAATAATAAAATTAGCTTGATACTGTGATTTCATACAGTATACTTGTGTGCATTAGCTGGATTTGGAGAAGAAAATGAACGATAACAAACAAAAAGCGTTGGACGCAGCTTTATCACAAATTGAACGTCAATTTGGTAAAGGTTCAATCATGAAATTGGGTGACAATAAGGCGTTAAACATTGACGCTGTATCAACAGGCTCGCTAGGTATTGATATTGCTTTAGGCATAGGCGGCTTGCCAATGGGGCGTATTGTTGAAGTATATGGCCCAGAGTCATCAGGTAAAACAACGCTAACATTACAAGTTATCGCACAAGCTCAAAAAGAAGGTAAAACGTGTGCCTTTGTTGATGCTGAGCATGCTCTTGATCCAGTTTACGCACAAAAGTTAGGCGTTAATATTGATGAGTTACTGGTATCTCAACCAGATACGGGTGAACAAGCACTGGAAATTTGTGACATGTTAGTGCGCTCAAGCGCGGTTGATGTAGTTATTGTCGATTCTGTTGCTGCATTAACACCTAAAGCTGAGATTGAAGGCGACATGGGTGATTCACACATGGGTCTACAAGCACGTTTAATGTCACAAGCACTACGTAAGCTTACAGGTAACATTAAGCGCTCAAACACGCTATGTATTTTCATTAACCAAATCCGTATGAAAATTGGTGTAATGTTTGGTAACCCTGAAACAACAACTGGTGGTAATGCCCTGAAATTTTACGCCTCTGTACGTATTGATATTCGTCGTATTGGTTCAGTAAAAGAAGGTGATGAAGTTGTTGGTAACGAAACGCGTGTTAAAGTTGTGAAGAACAAAGTAGCACCGCCGTTCAAACAAGCTGAATTTATCATTATGTATGGTGAAGGTATTTCTAAGCAGGGCGAGCTGATTGATTTAGGTGTTAAGCATAAAATTGTTGAAAAAGCAGGTGCTTGGTACAGTTACAATGGCAACAAAGTTGGCCAAGGTAAGTCTAATTCAATTAAGTTCCTTAAAGAAAACCCTGAAATTGCAGATGAAATTGAAGGTAAGTTACGTGAAATGCTATTGCTAAAAGCAACGGTTGAGCCAGAAGATGGCGAAGACGTATTAGGTGATGAAGGCGACCTTTAAGCCATTTAGTTTTAAAGCT
Organism: Pseudoalteromonas sp. APC 3224; assembly: GCF_030407535.1. Lineage (GTDB taxonomy): Bacteria > Pseudomonadota > Gammaproteobacteria > Enterobacterales > Alteromonadaceae > Pseudoalteromonas. Next base: position 15,024 of record NZ_JASDDF010000046.1, read on the forward strand.
TGATTTGACCCGAGCTTAAAAAAAGCGCTAACCATTTAGGTTAGCGCTTTTTTATTGTTTGCTATACAGTGACTTAAAGCCTAATTGTTAGCTTTATAGCTGCCAGTTAACTGACAATGAGTAGTTACGTGGTGCCCCGTAATAACCTTGTGCCCAATAGAGGCTGTTTATGTACTTTTCATCAGTGCTGTTATTAACATTAAAGGTAACACCGACGTTTTGAGTAATTTCGTAGGTGGCCATTAAATCTAATATGCCATAAGCCCCTTGTTTTGTAGTAACCAATGCGTTACCTGCTGGGTCTTTTACTTGCACGCGGCTAGTCGCATCTTGCCAGCGGTAATTAGCACCTAAGGTTAAACCATTAATAAATGGTACTTGATAAGTAGCTGCCATTTTTAATTGGTTTTCGGGGGTGTAATCTTTTACAAGCTCATCACCATCAATGCTTAAATTACTAAAGCTGATGCTGGCACTTAAATCATCAGTTAAGCGACCGCTTAGCTCAATTTCGAAACCATCACTGTTAATACCATCTGCAGCATAATAACGCGTATCGCTAGGAAGAGAGTCTGGAAGTGCAACAGCAAGTCCATCTTGCTTAGCATCAAAATAGGCCAACGTGACAAACACTTGATCACCTAAAAGCTGTGCTTTTAAGCCAACCTCAGCACTTTTGCCAATAACCGGAGCCAGTTGTTCAGCGTTAATGTCTAACTCTTTTTGTGGCACAAACGTTTCGGTGTAGCTAGCATACGCTGATAACGACTCAGTAAAATCGTACACCGTACCAATGTAAGGAATAACCTCTGAGTCATCGCGGGTTTGCACTACACTATAAGCAGTACCTTTAGTTTCCCAATCGGTATAGCGTACGCCTGCCAAAATGCTTAATGGCTCTGCTAGTTTAATACGAGTTGAAATATAGGCAGATCTTTGTGTATTTTGTACATCACTGCCGTTAGGCGAATCAACCAGTGTTGCCTCAGGGATAACACCATCCCAAGTCGCTAAATCAGGCATCGCAGGGAAACCATTTCCTGTGCTGTAGTCATAAAGCGATTGGTCATTAAAGTCCATGTTTGCTTGGCTAATACCGAATGATAAGTCGTGCTCTAGTGAAAATAACTCAAATTTACCGCTGGCATATAAGTCAAACAAATCTTGGGTGTCTTTGTAATCATAACGACTCGCATAGCCGGTTAAACCTAAACCAGTTTCTTTATCTGGGGTACCATACACATAAAATAATTCAGAATTTTGTTCATTCTTTATGTGGGCATAACGGGCTTTAGCGACCCAGGTCGCCGATAAATTTTGCTCAATTGTTACATAGATACGTTCAGCGCTATTATCCCAATACGACCAATCTGCAGCTGTACTAGTTGACTCATCATAGTTAGTGGGGGAGCCATCTGTGTAATAAAGCGGTAGCGCGCCCCATAGAGGGCTGTCGGCATCTTTTTGTTGGTTTACATAGTTAATGCTCAGAAGTGTATCGTCGGTTAGCTTTCCTTCATAGGCAAGGTAGGCAATGGTTTTATCGGTTTCGTAGCGGTCTAGGTATGACTCTTTATCTTGCTTAGTAAATACAGCACGGACAGCATGCTCGTCGTTAATCGGTGTGGAAACATCAATATCTACACGTTTGTTATTCCACGAACCATAAGAAGCCGATGCATGAACTTGTGTTGTGTAGGTTGGCTTTTTTAGCACCATATTAACAGTCGCTGATGGGTTACCTGCACCGGTCATCATGCCATTGGCACCACGTACAATTTCAACACGGTCGTAAATTGCAGTATCAAGTGTCCCTTGAATTGAACCAGAGGTTTGCGGTGTGCCTAAGCCATCGATTAAAAAGTTAGTTATTTCAAAACCACGGGCTTTAAAGTATGTACGATCGGTTTCTATTTGTTCTACTGTTACGCCTGGTGTGCTCTCTAGTACCGCATTAATATCATCAAGCGAAAAGTCATCCATTAACGCGCGTGAAACAACAGAAATTGATTGCGGAGTTTCTTTAATGGTTAAACCTAGCTTAGTCGCAGACTGCGCTTCTTCGGTAATATAGTTTTTATGATGTTGCCCATAAACAGCAATTTTTTCTAAAGGTAGGTTGTCTTGCGTGTCGTTTGCAACAGCATGCCCAGATAAAACCAGTGAAGTAAGTAGACTCAGTTTAAATGCAGAGTTTTTATGTTTGTACAGCATCATGTTTCCCATAAGATTAAATGTGGGTGGTAATTTAATCTAAATGAGAGTGATTTGCAATTGCGTTTGCTGGGTATTTTACACGTCTTTAATATTTTTTAAGTAAAGCGCATGGATTTGGTTAACTTGATCTCTGGTTAAAAACAAAAAAAGCGGCCGAAGCCGCTCAGGAAGTAAATCAGTATTTTAATTGGTTAGGAAATTAAAACGCATACTTTACAGAAAATTGTAAACGATCTAGATCGCCATCTACGCCACTTTCAAGCTCGCGTTCTGCATGTTTAAATTCAGCGCCAAAGGTTAGACGTTTAACCGGTGAGTATAAAATATTTGCGCTGTAGCTTTGGCTTGATTCTGTAGGGTCGCCATACATTGCAAGTAGGTTTTCATCATTATCAGCAGACAAGAACGAATATAAGAAAGTAGAGCGCCACTGGCTGTTCCACTTATGTTGATACGCAATAAAACCAGATGTTGAATCAATCGCATCTAGGTCATCACCATTAAGAACCGCACCACGTGCTACGTTTAGACCCACATAACGACCTAGTCCTTTACCTTGGGTAAGCATAAATTTTAGATTGTCTTCACCAAGCTTCACCATACCCGATGCACTAACACCAAATGAGGTTTCATCGGCATCAACACCACCTACTTTGTAGGTCAGTTGACGAGCAAGGGCTGTTACTACAAAGTTACCCCAATCAGCATTATGGGTGTAGCGTGCGGTAAAGTCAGGTAATGAGGCATCATCAGTTACGGCCATGCCACCGCCGGCTGTAGTAATTGTGCTTTCTGGGTTCTCTAACGAGAATGACCATGCACCCGTAGTGTATTTAATTTGAGATTGACGAACAAACACCGTGCCTTCTGCAGGACCAACAAAATCAAGTGCTTCTGGTAATGCACCGACGTTTTGAAAGTTTGACCATGTTTGACCAAATAACCAGCCATCATATGAGATAAATGCATGGCGAATGCGCGGAGAGTATGAATTAGACACACGCTCGTTGCCGCCAGGAGCTGACAATAAAAAGTCTAGCTCTATTTTAGTTTTAACCGTTTTACCGTTATCTAATAAGGTAGCAGTTCCAAAATTAAAACGTGACTCACGAGCGTGCATATCAAATACGGCGTCTGAACTATTATCGTTACCAACGGTTAGTGTACTTGGCACATAAAAATCACGGCCAACACTGGTGCCCGCAGGAGCGCCTGCTGAGTAGTCACTCCACATTGCGTCGAGTTTAATGTATCCACCGTAGGTAAATTCTGTATCACCTATTTTTGCAGCATAAGCTGTGCTAGAAAGTGCACATAGTACAGCACTAGCTGCCAGTGTTTTAATTGGAGTAAATTTCATTGTTGCGTCCTTTTATAGGCTACTTGTTGTATGTTGTTTGCTTATGATATGTATTAATGTGTGTTACTTATATAGTACTAACAGATTGAATTTAATTATCTTTAATCTAATTTGTTAGTAAATACGAATTATTAATAAACAATCAAAGTTTTTAAATATTCAAGCTACTGTTGTATATGTACACAATTTACTCAATCAACTATTAGTCTATTAGACTAAGGTTTAATAATTATTGAGTGTTCATATACTTTTATTTAATAGTATGTTTTTTATGTAAATAGGGTGTAGCCATGAGGATTATAGATAAGATAATCGTTGTTTGAACTCAGATACAACTAATGTCTAATATTTAATAGTGCACTGCTGAGTAATCCTTGATGAAAAGCCTAAGGCAAGTAATATAAATTGGAGACTAATATGTCACAAAGTATCTATCCAGTTCCTGCGCACATTAAAAACGCAGCGCTCGTCGATAATGAAAAATATAATACGATGTATAAACAGTCTATTGAGGACCCTGAAGGGTTTTGGGCTGAGCACGGTAAGCGTCTTGACTGGTTTACTCCATATTCAAAAGTAAAAAACACTTCATTTGATAAAGGCCATATCAATATCAAATGGTATGAAGATGGCTACCTTAATGCCTCATATAACTGTATTGATCGTCACTTAAAAACAAAAGCAGATAAAGTAGCGTTAATTTGGGAAGGCGATGATCCCTCGCAAAGCGAAAATATTACCTACCAACAACTACATGATGAAGTTGCTAAATTTGCCAATGGTTTAAAAAAGTTGGGTGTGAAAAAAGGTGACCGTGTTGCCATTTACATGCCAATGAGCCCACAAGCTATATATGCAATGCAGGCTTGTGCTCGTATAGGCGCAATTCATTCAGTTATTTTTGGTGGTTTTTCACCGTCAGCTATTGCGGATCGTATTAACGACTCGGGCGCTAAAGTGGTGATCACGTCAGATGAAGGCCGACGTGCAGGTAACTGTGTTCCGCTCAAAGCCAATGTAGATGAAGCCGTATTACAAGATTCAGTCACCACTGTTGAACATGTAGTGGTACATAAACTAACGTCAGGCGATGTTGATTGGCACGACCATGATATTTGGTGGCATGACTTAGTTGCAGATCAAGCGCCAGAGTGCGAACCTGAACACATGAATGCTGAAGACCCGCTGTTTATTCTGTATACCTCGGGTTCTACGGGTCAGCCTAAAGGTGTGGTTCATACCACCGGTGGCTATTTAGTCTATTCATCTATGACCCACGAATACATTTTTGATTTAAAAGACGATGATATTTTTTGGTGTAGTGCTGATGTTGGCTGGATCACAGGTCACAGTTATATTGCTTATGGACCGCTCGTTAATGGGTGTACACAAGTCGTATTTGAAGGCGTACCAACTTACCCAACTGCTGGTCGTATGGGTGAAGTGGTTGATAAACATAACGTGACAATTTTATACACAGCACCTACTGCCATTCGTGCATTGATGGCCAAAGGCGAAGAGCCGATTGCCAGCTCACATCGCGACAGCTTGCGCATTTTAGGTTCTGTGGGTGAGCCAATCAATCCAGAAGCATGGACCTGGTACTATGAAAAAATTGGTAAATCTAATTGTCCAATTGTAGATACTTGGTGGCAAACTGAAACCGGTGGCATCATGATTGCGCCATTACCAGGTGCAACCGATATGAAACCTGGCTCTGCAACTCGTCCATTCTTTGGTATTGCACCGGCGTTATTTGATGCTGAAGGCAATACATTAGAAGGTGCGGTTGACGGTAACCTTGTGATTTTAGATAGCTGGCCTTCACAAGCACGAACTGTGTATGGCGACCATGAGCGCTTTGAACAAACCTACTTTAGCGCTTATCCTGGTGTGTACTTTACTGGTGACGGTTGTCGTCGCGATGAAGACGGTGATTATTGGATCACAGGACGCGTTGATGACGTACTTAATGTGTCTGGGCACCGTTTAGGTACTGCTGAAATTGAAAGCGCATTAGTTGCTCATGAAGCTGTAGCTGAAGCGGCAGTGGTAGGTTACCCACATGATATTAAAGGCCAAGGTATTTACGTTTACATAACTCCTAATGAAGGCGTTACTGTGAGTGATGAGCTGACCAAAGAGATCCGTAATTGGGTACGTAAAGAGCTAAGCCCAATAGCATCACCCGATATGATTCAATGGTCGCTAGGTTTACCAAAAACACGTTCTGGCAAAATTATGCGTCGTATTTTACGTAAAATCGCGGCAAATGAGTACCAACAGCTTGGTGATACCTCAACACTTGCTGATCCGTCAGTGGTTGATGAGCTAGTAGAAAATCGATTAAATCGTTAATTTCGCGTTAAAAGCTTGATTAGAAGTTGATTCTAAACGTAGTATATCGGCTGTTGTCTATTGGACAGCAGCCGAATTTTTGGGAGTGAACAATGAGTCAGTTTTTAATAGCGGACGATCATCCGTTATTTCGTGAAGCACTAAAGGGCGCTTTGAGTGCAAAGTTTGCGGGTTTGGAAGTTTTCGAATCAGCAGATTTTGATAGCACATTGCAGGTGTTAAGCGAACAAGAAGATCTTGATATATTACTACTAGATTTACACATGCCAGGTAACGGTGACTTATACGGCTTGATCCGTATACGTGAAGATTACCCAAGCTTACCTATTGCGGTGGTTTCGGGTAGTGAAGATGTAAATATTGTTTCGAAAGTTATGGGTTATGGGGCAATGGGGTTTATTCCTAAGTCTTCATCATCTGACGATATTGCCAACGCAATTAACCAAATACTTGAAGGCGATACTTGGCTGCCAACCGAGCTAAAAAGTAAAGTGGCTGAAATCGAAGGCGCAGATAGAGAAATTGCCGCACAAGTGGCATCACTTACTCCACAGCAATACCGCGTTTTACAATATTTGCACGAAGGTTTACTGAATAAACAAATTGCGTACGAACTTCACATTTCAGAAGCCACAGTCAAAGCACACATTACTGCCATATTTAGAAAACTCGGTGTTTATAATCGAACTCAAGCTGTTTTAATTGCTGCAAAACTACAACTAGAACCGATAGAGCAAGCTTAAGCAGACGAAATAAGAGGCGAGAGCCTCTTTTTTGTAACCCCATCACAATAAAACCCATCAGTTAATTACCATGACATAACAAGTCATTCATCTTTATTACATGACCTGCTCAGAAAATAATGCTAGGTTACGGGCATTTTGTAATTAAGAGAGCATGGTATGTCAGACTCAATGGACTCACCACACACATCCCAAGATGAAAATCAGGCCGCAAAGGGCGGTTGGTTTAATCGATTTTTAGCCACGGTAGAATTTTTAGGGAATATGCTTCCCCATCCAATTACCTTATTCGCGCTGTTTTGTATTGCCATTATTTTATTTAGTGGCGTTGCTGATTGGTTTGGACTTAGTGCTATCGATCCTCGCCCTGAGGGCTCTGCTGGGCGCGATCCAGATGGTGTAATTGAAGTTGTTAGCTTACTCAGTGCCGAGGGCTTACAGCGTATTGTAACGGGATTGGTAACTAACTTTACCAGCTTTGCCCCATTAGGTACGGTGTTAGTGGCGCTATTAGGTGTAAGTGTTGCTGAACATTCTGGGCTATTGTCTGCGGCAATGCGTGGCATGGTTATGGGTGCATCTAAACGCTTAGTTACCTTTATGGTTGTATTCGCTGCTATTTTATCAAACACAGCATCTGAGCTGGGTTATGTCGTATTGATCCCCCTAGCGGCAATGATATTTCATAGTTTAGGTCGTCATCCGCTTGCAGGCCTTGCTGCAGCGTTTGCTGGTGTATCGGGTGGCTATAGCGCTAACTTATTACTGGGTACTATCGATCCGTTATTAGCGGGTATTACGACGCCTGCAGCACAAATGATTGACCCAACTTACCAAGTAGGCGCTGAAGCAAACTGGTATTTTATGATGATTTCAGTATTGCTAATTGCTGTTTTAGGTACACTTGTTACTGAGAAAATTGTTGAGCCACGTTTAGGTAAATATAACCCAGATGAAGCCAGTGAAGATTTAGCTCAAAATAATATTGCCGGTTTAACTGCCAAAGAAAAATCAGGTTTAAAATGGGCTGGTGTTTCATTACTTGTTGTTTCGTTGTTACTCGCTTGGACGATTGTTCCAGCAGACGGTATTTTACGTAACCCTGAAACAGGTCTAGTTGCACACTCTCCGTTTTTAAAAGGGATTGTTGTTTTTATTTTTGTTACCTTTGGTATTCCGGGTTTTGTGTATGGTCGCGTGGTTGGCACCATGAAAAATGATAAAGACGTGATCAATGCCATGAGCAAAAGTATGAGCTCTATGGGCATGTACATTGTATTGGTGTTTTTTGCTGCGCAGTTTGTGGCATTTTTTAAATGGACTAACTTAGGCACCATTTTAGCGATTAACGGTGCCGCGTTACTACAAGCTCTTAGCTTGACTGGGCCGGAAGTATTTGTACTGTTTATTTTAATGTGTGCCTTAGTTAACTTAACTTTAGGCTCATCGTCAGCGCAGTGGGCAGTAACAGCGCCTATCTTTGTTCCTATGCTTATGCTTATAGGTTATGCACCCGAGACAATTCAAGCGGCTTATCGTATTGGTGATTCAGTAACTAACTTAATTACCCCGATGATGAGTTACTTTGGTTTAATCCTCGCGGTTGCTACTAAATACAAAAAAGACATGGGAATAGGTACTTTGGTAGCCACTATGTTGCCATACAGCTTAATCTTCTTTGTTGGCTGGGTGGTACTGTTTTACTTATGGGTATTTGTTTTAGGTATGCCAGTAGGCCCTGGGGCACCAACGTATTACACACCCTAATTAGGTAAGGTTTAATATTTACTTATAAAAAATGCCAGCTTAGTAGCTGGCATTTTTAATTTTGATATAAAGCTAATTATGAAAATACCACGGTTTTATTGCCATTAATAAACAGCTTATGTTCTGATGCTAGTTGCAGTGCTTTACAAAACACCGTTTTCTCTACATCTTTACCCATTTTAGCCATCATCTCAGCTGTATTCGCATGAGTCACACTCGATACGTCTTGTAAAATAATAGGGCCTTCGTCTAGCTCATTATTAACAAAGTGAGCCGTGGCACCAATAATTTTCACACCACGTTCAAACGCCTGATGATATGGTTTTGCACCAATAAAAGCAGGTAAAAATGAGTGATGAATATTAATGATTTTACCCTCAAAACGACCTACAAATTCAGGGCTTAAAATACGCATATATTTAGCTAGGCCAATAATGTCTGGGTTATAGCTGGCAATTAAGTCACCGACTTTTTCGTCGTGCTCACTGCGCGTAAGTCCTTCATGAGAAACCATATGAAAAGGAATATCAAACCCTTTCACTAGAGGCTCTAAAGTAGGGTAATTGGCGATAACGGCGAGTATCTCTATGTTTAGGGCTTGTTCAAATTGCTTAAGTAACATGCCGCCCAAACAATGAGCTTCTTTTGTAGCTAATAGTACCACTTTGGTTTTTTCTTCACCGTGCAGTGCCACTTTTGCGCCAGCAGGTAATACATCGCGCAGTTGTGACAAAAACTCAGTGTGTGGTTCGCCAGTAAGCTCTGTGCGCATAAAAAAGCGCTGCGCATCTTTATCTACAAATTCGTTATTACGAATAATATTTAAATTGTGCTCATTACACAGTCCGGTAATTTTGGCGATTAAACCTATATCGTCTGCGCATTGGGTGGTTAGTATATAACTCATTTTCCTCATTCTTACCCAGTAGTTAGTTGCTTCATTATTTGTGTTTTAACTCAGAAAGCAAGGCCTTTGTGTGATGCCCAATATTTAATTTTCATTAAAGCTAAAATAGTGTTACTGAGGTTAGTTAAGATTTAATCGTAAGGTAATAAGCTGTGCACTAGTAAGAATTTATAGCATGAGAAAAATCAGTTATTTATTACTGCTTTTATACTATCGTCTAGTTATAAAGTTTATTTTAGTATGTTTTACTAACATACGAGTGTATTAAATTGCGCAACAACCCTGTTTGTGCTTAATTTATATACAAGTGTGGCGCTGTTGTCAGTAATACAAACAATGGAAACGTAGTTGCTAAGTGGCTGCAAAATAAAAAGCTTGATAGCTTATAATGTTAATTGGAGAAATAATGGGTAATTTAAGCTTAAAAACCAAATTGCTACTGCTGGCTGTTTTACCTTTGATTGTATTACTAATCAGTTTTATGGCAGGTTCTTATTATTTAGAGATGCAAAATCAACAGCAAAACTTTAATGAGTTCAAAACTAAATTAATTGCTGATAAACAAACTCTATTAAGAACAGAAATAGAAATCGGCTCTAAAGTAGTGCAATACCAATTAGCGCAAGGAAATGAACAAGACGCTAAAGATGCGTTGCGAGATTTAACCTTTGGTGAAGATGGTTACTACTTTATTTATGATACCAATGGTATTAGTGTTTTTCATGCCTTATTGGGTGATGCAATAGAAGGTCAAAATAAAATAGGCATGACCGACCCTAACGGTAAAAAAATAGTGGTTGGCTTACTTGAGCAAGCGCGTAAAGGCGGTGGCTCGTTTACTTATCATTTTCAAAAGCCCAATACTAGCGGCTTAGTCGAAAAAATTGGTTATGCAGCCATGATCCCAGGTACTAATTGGATGATAGGCACTGGCACATATATGGATGATATTGAAGCCGAACTGGTAAAATATCAAACAACCATGGAGCGCCATTTAAGCGAAAAAATGACCACTTTGGTTTTAATCTCACTTCTACTGCTTGGTTTAGCAGCAGCCGGTGCGTTGTACGCTTCTAATAATATGCTAAAACCAATTAAACGTATGGTGCAAAGCTTAGACGATATTGCCAAAGGGGAGGGGGATTTAACCCGACGTTTAGAAATAGATACTCATGATGAAATTGGTCAGTTAGGTGAATCTTTCAATGTATTTGTGAGCAAGCTACACAGTATTATTGCCGGAGTGGTTGATGTAACAAGTGACGTTAAAACAGCTTCTTCAGACATTAATACGCAAACATTGCTAATTGAAGATAAATTATTAAAGCATAACCATGAAACCGATTTAGTGGCAACAGCGATTACCGAAATGTCAGCAACCTCGCATGAGGTAGCGCAAAATACCACGCAAGTTGCGGTATCAACGCAGGCAGCGACAAAAGAAGTGGCCAACGCGCAAGATTGTGTGGATGTTTCACTGAGCGAAGTATCAAACTTAATGAGCGAAATTAATCAAGCCGCAGAGCAGGTTAACTCCTTGAGTGAGCAATCTAAAAAAATTAATAGCGTATTAAGTGTAATTGGTGGCATTGCTGAACAAACAAACTTACTGGCATTAAATGCGGCTATTGAAGCGGCACGCGCAGGTGAGCAAGGCCGTGGGTTTGCGGTGGTGGCTGATGAAGTAAGAAGCCTGGCGAGTAGAACCCAAGACAGCACATTAGAAATTAACGAAATGCTAAGCGAGTTACATAATTTAGTAACGGCAGCGGTTGATGCAATGCATGCGAGTCAACAAAGCTGTAACCGCTCAGTTGAGTCTTCACGGGCTATATCTGAAAGCTTAGGTGCGGTAACTACGTCCGTGACCACCATTAATGATATGAGTACACAAATTGCCACTGCCGCTACCGAGCAAAGTAGTGTTACAGAAGAAATTAACCGTAACGTGTATGCTATTCAAGAAATAGTTAATGAGTTAACACAGTCGAGTAAAACCACTTCTTCAGTTAGTAAGCACTTAGCGGGACGCGGTGAGAACTTGGGTGACCTAGTGGGGCAATTTAAAATATAAATAGCGCTGAGTTATTAATTTTTTAGCAAGCCGTAACGTGTTTAGTTACGGCTTTTTTTGGCTTTATTTTTAGCTAAAGCGCGATAGTTTATAGCACGCTACAACCATAAATATTTAACAACACAGCGATTTTTTAATATTTTTATGCGTGTCTAATGTACACTATTAGCTATTCTCATTAATAAGTGCTTACTTATTACAGTAAATTTATAGTGAAAGACTATTTTAGGGTTTTTAAATGATAGAGTATCCGGTTGATCAGTTACCACAACTCATAAACGACTTATTGCAGTGTGATACCACTGAGCGCAAAAATAAATTACTTATTGATGCTCAGCAAACCTTATCAACGGAACACTTATCCTTATTATTTGAAGCTATTCCTAAAGAGCAGCGCCTTGAAATTTGGCATTTACTAGATGAAGACACGCAACACGAAATTTTCGTTAATTTAAGTGAAGATAGCTGTTTATGGTTACTGCAAACCCTAGATGACAGTGACGGTTTTAAATTATTAGACGAAGTTAACGTTGAAGAGCTGCTTGAATTAGAAGAAGTGATCCCGCAGCGCTTTACTGATTATGCAAAAAAACAGCTTGATGAAGCGCAAACTAAACAATACGAACTGGCGCAACAATATACACCTGAGCAGTTAGGTCACTGGATTGGCTTTGACTTTTTAAAGGTGTCAGACAAGCTCACTGCGGGTGGCGCTAAAAAGCTGCTCCATAAAGGGTTACCGCAGTACAGCGAAGTGATTTATTTAGTGAGCCGCAAAGGCAGCTTAATTGGTGAAGTAGCAGTTAACGACCTAATAAAAGCGCATGATAATCAAAGCTTAGTCACCTTAACTAATCATGATTTTACCTCATTGCATGCAGACCACGATTTATATGAAGCCGCCGAGGTGGTTATTCACAGCGAGCAAATGGCCATGCCCGTGGTTAATGCTGAAAACAAACTAATAGGGCGTTTAACCATTGCATCAGCTTACGAGTTACGTCAAGAAATTGCTGACGAAGCTACAGCAAAAGCCGGTGGTTTACGTGAAGACGAAGACCTATTTGCCAGTGTTCGCAAAAGTGCTAAAAACCGTGGTATTTGGTTAGGTATCAACTTAGCAACCGCATTTTTAGCCTCATGGTTTATAGGCTTATTTGGCGCCACTATAGAACAAGTGGTGGCACTTGCGGTATTAATGCCTGTTGTGGCATCAATGGGCGGAATAGCCGGTAGTCAAACCTTAACAGTTATAGTGCGCGGTCTTGCGCTTGGTCAGGTTACCGACTCCAACCGTAACGCTCTACTTAAAAAAGAGCTGCGTGTAGGGGCGGTAAATGGCTTGGTATGGGCTTTAGTGATTGGTTTGCTAACGTATCTATGGTTTAACGATATTATGCTTAGTATAACCATTACCGTGGCAATACTGCTTAATTTAGTGGCCGCGTCGTTGGCGGGCGTAGTGATCCCGTCTATTTTAGATAAAATGAAAATTGACCCTGCATTATCAGGCTCAGTTATTTTAACCACAGTGACTGATATTGTCGGCTTTGTGACCTTTTTAGGGTTAGGTAGTTTGTTATTACTCTAATTTTTAAGCTAAACGCCACCCCCATGAAGTGGCGTTTAATATATATAGCGTCATGAAAAGGCCTTTAATTTAAACTTTAAACAATCGTACTTATTTTATTTCTACCTTCTGTTTTTGCTCGGTATAAAGCCGTGTCTGCGGCATACAATAGCGCCTCGTAGGTGCGGTACTGGTTATTATTTTCACTGGCAATTCCTTGGCTTACCGTAATTTTAACCTCTGGTGGCAAACCTATGTCGGTAAAGCTCATTTGTGCAATTTGTTGTTGTATATGATTGGCCACAACCGTGGCGGTTTTTATATCGCAACGGGGTAAAATAATGGCAAACTCTTCACCGCCATACCTAGCAGCTAAACACTCTCTAGATGGAATGCACTGCAATAGCATTTTTGCTATTTTCTGTAAGCATTTATCGCCTTTAATATGCCCATAGGTATCGTTGAATTTTTTAAAGTGGTCAACATCAATTAATATACTGGTTAAAGGTTGTTGGCTTTGAATACTCTCTTGCCAGTATTTTTTTAACGACTCATCTAAAGCTAATCGGTTAGCAAGCCCAGTTAAATGATCGGTTGAGGCCTGTATTTTTAAACGGTTATACATGGCTTTATGAGTACTAAGATCGTGAAGTATGCACACGTACAACTTTTGCGCCGATGCGAGACTTTTTGGCATGCTTGATATTGATAAGTCAGCTTCAATCATATCACCATTGGCTTTGTTTATAGTAACTTCATTTGGGCCAATGCTAAGAGGGGTGTCCTTAATACCAATCCAATTTAATAAGGTCTGTTTATATTTATCAAGGTCTGCACCGTGTAAAAACGACAGTAAATTTTCGCCTATCAGCGACTGCTGAGAGTAACCTAATAGCTGTGCTGCCTTTGGATTTGCAAACTCAAAACCACCCTGTTCATTCAGTACAAAAATACCTTCGGCGGTGCCATTAAATAATTCAATTAATGCATCAAATTGAGTATGCGAAAAAGGGGGTAATAAAGCGCTATCGAAGGGCAATGCTTTATCGTTATTAGTTGCTGCAGTCTCTTTATTGTTAATTTGTTTCGACACGTTTTAGCCTTAGCATGGTACAGACGTTTTTGATGTCTACAAATTTACTTAAAAAAGTGCAATTAAACCTTTCGGTAATCTTCTGTTTTTAACTGTTTGATATTTAATGGTAAAAATCATGATTGCACAGGTTTTAAGTAACCTGTGCAAGGTGGAAATCAATGATTAAACGTTGTTAATTAAAGTTCTTTTTCATTTTCAACTTGAGGATCTGCGTTTAAGCCTAGCTCACGCAAGTCAAAGCTTGCTTGTTTTATTGTCGGTTCTTGCGTTAATTGTTGCACTAGCTGCTGAATATTATTAGTGGCTGTGGCTACAACAACAATATCGCCTACGCGGTGTTTTAGCTGTAAGTTATAACGGGTTGCCAGTTGGCTAAAGTTGGCTTGTGTTGTTAATTGCAGTAACACTTCGCCGGTCAGCTGTAGGCTATTACCGCTTTGACTATCAGTTATACTATCCCCAAGCTGTAAGCTATTTGCGTTATTTGTTTGACTCGTTAAGCTGGCGATAATTGCAGCTTAACTTTTAAAACTTCCAGTATACTAGGGCATTGAGCAGATAGTAGCCTGGCTGTGATTTTTAACATACTAAATGGTTTAATTCTCATTATGCTTAAACTATAAATAAGTATCTTATGCTTTTGGTATGTCAAGTGATTTTGCAATTACTAATAAACTTGGGATTTAAACTTATATAGAAAATTTTGAGGCTCAGGTTGAGATTTATAAGGGGAGGCTAGACTTCTGTTATCACCTATTAAAGCTCCACAGATACGGAAGTGACTCTCTGTGGAGCTTTAATATAAATAGATAAGATGAATCATTTAAAGCTTGGCTTCATTTTTTCAAGGTTTTATCAATTTAGAGTATGAACAATTTAGCTATAATTGAGGTTCAATTTTATTAACAATTCTTGGATCAGGGCTGATAATTTTAGTCCCATCTTTTATTACAACTAAATTTATTCCAATTTGCTCATTAGTTAAATCAGCATCAATGACGGTCATTACTTGTTTATCAGCAGAAATACTAACTGTTATATCATCAAGATTGCCGTCATCTATAAGTGTACCTTCGCTACTGAGTGGACTAAGTTCAGGATAATCAAAAGTTAAGTTATTTGAATTACAAACTAATTTATAATTAACAAGTGTGTTTGGTTGAGTGACAACAACATTGCCTTTAGACTGCTCTCCAATATTATTAAAATAGCTAAAGCTGTTATCAGTCTCGTTGAGTATTACAGATACATCTATTGAAGTAGTTTTATTATATTTATGGCTTGTCATATATGTTCCTAGGGTTATTTGTTATAAGTTAAAGTTAGTAATATTTAAATTCGTAAGGAAATCTGCCTGTTTAGCAGCAGCATTTAATGTGTTTAAACATTTATGAGCTTTAACAAAAGGAAGTAAATATACAAGACTTTCACTTTCATCCGCAAATGGTTTTAACAATTTCAGCGCTTCTTTACAGTTCAATTCTTTATATTCTTCCTTTTCGATAAATTGATTAGCTGTTAATAATTTAAGATTAGAAAGTAGAAGGTAATAGTTTTTGATAAGACCATTTGAAATCACTTGCTCAACAAACTTGTTTGTAGAACTTATTAGTTGTCCACTTTGTTTCCATTTGTTGGTTTTTTGGTAATAATCAATTAAGTTATTGTTTACAGCTAATTGAATTGTTGGGTTATTTTTATAATTATAATTTAGTAGCCTATCTATTTTTTCAAGAGTATTTTTTTGTTCTATTTTTAATA